>JAYUYE010000588.1:0-9645 GCA_043752985.1 Myxococcales bacterium | reverse complement strand
ATGTCCTCCATCACCTGCTCGGCGAGGTGCATCTTCGACGTGCCCTTCTTCACGTTGGGCCCGGTGAGGTTCTTGACGTAGGTCTGCTCGAACACCGCGGTCATCGGCTTGATCGCCTCGAGCTCCGCCTTGAGCGGTGCGAGGTGCTTGTGCTCCTCGAGGACCCCGGCGCGCATCGCGGCCTGGTACGCGTTGTCGGGGAAGATGTCCCAGCCGCCGAACGCGATGTCCTCGAGCTTCGCGAGCGAGACGTACTCCTGGATCGTCGGCGAGTTATTATCCGTGCGCTTGCCGAGCCGGATCCGGCCGAGCTGGGTCAGCGAACCGATCGGCTTGCCGATGCCCTTCCGGATCGCGAGCACGCCCGCGATGAACGTGGTGGCAACTGCACCCATGCCCGGGAGAAGGATTCCGAGCTTGCCGGTGGCCGGCTGGACTTCGACGCTTTTCTTGAGTGCCATCTACGTTCTCCGCGCTGTAAAAGTGGGGGGAACGTGCACCTGTCTCCGACGGAGTTCAAGTCAAACGAGCGGCACCCGCAAGGGTGACCCTCGCCGTGAGGGGGCGGCGCCGCTTGGTTTTGCGCGCGACGCCGATCGATCACCTTGGCTCGGGCCCCTTCACGATGCGTCCGAGGGCCGCGTGGAGGGGCTCCGGGACGCGGCTGAAGTCACATCGCAGGGTCCGCGGGGCTGCCGGGTCCTCGTTATCGATCACGATGTCGGCGCGGTCGCGGGGACGGTGCTCGCGGAGGTAGCGGTGCTGCGAGGGGACGTAGCGCCGGTCGATCCGCCGTGCGATCTCCTCGGCGGTCCGGCTCTTCTGCAGATCGCGGGCGAGGATGCGCTCTCGGATCACGGCCTCGCTCGCGTCGAGGTAGATCAGGATCCCGGCCGCGGCCTGCGGGATTCGCAGTGGGAACACCCCCTCGACGATCGCAGTGGTCGCGCTGCGGAGGTCGACCCGGCGGGTGCCGGTGACCTTCTCTGCGACGATGTCGTAGATGGGGATCGCGACCTCGTCCTCGCCGGCGACGAACGAGCGCAGGCAGCTCTCGCACGCGGCGAGGTCGTAATAGGTGTCGTAGTAGAGATCGGCCTCGCGCTCGGGCGTGGTCCAGGCGACCGGCTGGCGGAAGTCATCGACGCGGAACAGCACCGCGGTCTCGCCGGCGTCCGCCAGGGTTGCGATCAGGTGGCGTGCGAACGTCGACTTGCCGCTGCCGTCGAGCCCGTCGATGGCGATGACGGGTTTCATAGAGCCGGCGCGACGAGCGCGATCAGAGCGGCGTGACAGGCACCGTTGCTCGCGACGCTGCCGCGATGGTGCTCGATGTCGCGCTGGTTGTAGCGAAACGGCCGGCCGTCACCATCGGTGTACGAGCCGCCTGCCTCGCGGATCACGATCTCGGGCGCGCAGGTGTCCCACTCCATTTCGTGCGCGCTGAGGTTGATCACCGCATCGAGGCCGCCCTCGGAGAGGCGCATGTGCTTGACCGACGCACCGACCGGGAACCGCGCTGTGATCTGCGCGGTATCGAGGCACGTGCGCAGCTTGTCGGCGAGGTGATGGCGGCTGATGCCGATCTTGAGGGCCGTGCGGTCGACGGTCGCAGAGACGTGAAGCCGCTCGCGGACGCCAGTTGATTCGCGCCACGCTCCGCCACCCGTGGTTGCCGCGTACAAGGTCGCCGTCACGGGCAGGTACACGACGCCGACCACGGGATCTCCATCCACGGCGAGCGCGACGTGGACGGCGAAGTCATCCGTGCGAGCGACGAAGTCGCGCGTTCCATCGAGAGGATCGACGATCCACACCCGCGAATGCGCCAGGCGGACCTCGTCGTCGGGTGACTCCTCGCTGAGGATCGCATCGCCGGGAAACGCCTCGCGGAGGATGCTCGAGATGATCGCATCGGCGTCACGATCGGCCTGCGTCACCGGCGAGGCGTCCGGCTTGACATCGACGTGGACGGCGCCTCTGGCGTAGTAGGCCGCGATCAGCTCGCCGGCGGCGCGGGCCGCGCGGATCGCCGTCTCGAGCTCGGAGGAGTACGCCACGACGGCAAACTAGCATGCAGCCTCTTCACGCAACCAGACGACCTCGGTACGATGAGGCAACGCGAGATTTGCGATACGGTGACGTGATGGCCGACGGCGACATCGTGTTCGTCGACTACGCGGACCGCGGCGAGCTCCCTCGGCTCGCGATCTGCGGCGTGTCGGTCGCGGAGCGGGTGTTGCGCGCGGCCGCCAGCAACGGTGCGACGCGCGCGATCGTCCGCGCCGACGCAGGCCAGCTCCCTGCCCTGCCCCTGCTACCGATCGCGGTCGACGTGATCGCAGCCGCCGATCCACCGCCTGCGATCGCCACGATCGCGGCCGACGTGATCGCCGGCGTCGCGATCACCGATGCGACGACCCAGCGTGCCGCGGCGCGCGCGCTACTCCAGAGCTGCCGGCGCTCGTACGACGGGCTCGGCGACAAGTACGTCATCCGTTCGCTGTCGCTTCGGCTGTCCGCGATCTGGTGCCGGCTCGGCGTCACGCCGAACCAGATCACGATCGTCAACATCCTCGTCGGGATCGCCGCGTGTGCGCTGGTCCCGCTCGGGACGTCCACCGGGTTCGCGCTCGCCGGCGGGCTGATGTTCGTGCAGGTCGTACTCGACTCCTGCGACGGCGAGGTCGCGCGGCTGCGCTTCCTCTCGAGCAAGTTCGGGATGTGGCTCGACAATGTCTCGGACGACGTGATCGACAACGTGTTCCTCGCGATGCTCGCGGTCGGGGTCGGTGGCGTGTGGACGTGGATCGGAATCGCAGCGGCGGTGCTCCGCAGCTGGTGCGCGTTGATGATCCACCTCGACGTCGCTCGGGCCGGGCGACCGGGTGACATCATGTCGTTCACCTGGTTCTTCGACACGGGCGGCGAGGACCTCGGCGACCGGTTCGAGACCGGCAAGCCGTCGGTGATGAGCTTCGTGCGGTCCGCGGGCCGCCGCGACTTCTACATCCTGGTGTGGACGGTGAGCTGCCTCGCGGGGGTCCCCGTCGTCGGCCTCGTCCTCGGCATCGCCGTCAGCCTCGGATACTTCGGCCTCGGGGCCGCGCACGTGATTCTCAAGCGGCGATCGAGATAGTCCGTGCGCGCGCCGCATCGAGCTCTTGCATCTGCATGCCGCGCTTGATGATCATGAACACCATCTGGACGCCCTGCGAGACGAGCAGGAGCAGGATCGTCAGCGGCAGCATGTCGAACAGGAGGCCGAGCCCGATCCAGAAGAACAGGTCGATCTCCTCGAAGTAGGCAGCGCGGCCGAGCGACGACATGAACCAGCCAGCCCACTGCATCGGCGTGCGCGACGGCGGATCGACCGGCGGGGTGGCCGGCGTGCGCTGGGACGCGGCCGCGACGATCCACTTCATGTAGCCCATGACGAGCAAGAGATACGCCGCGGCAAGCGCGCCGATCGGCATCCACACGCTGGTGGTCTGGACGTACGCGGCCCAGCCGATGGCGCCGCTGATCACGAGCCAGGTCACGGCGTCGCTGACCTTGTCGTAGAACGCTCCGAACGTGCTGCCGGTCTTGCGGTAACGGGCGAGCGTACCGTCGATGTGATCGAACAGGACGCCGAGCTGGAGGATTACCACCGCCGACACCGCGTACTCGCGGTGATCGAGGACGATCAGCGCGGCACCGATGAGCTTGAACACGTTGGCCAGGCTGGTGACCATGTTCGGGGTCAGCCACTTCCAGTCGGCGATCACGAGCATGATCAGGACCGACAGCGGGCGCATCACGAGCCGCGAGTAGAACTCCTCGCTCTGGATATTTCGGATCCGCTTGAGCCGCTCGGGATCGAGCCAGCGCCGCGGACGGGCGGCATCGAGCGCAGGCCCGACGAGGACCGCCTGAGGACTAGCCGGCACGCCGCCGCTCCTCGGGAACCTTCATCGGCAGGACCGTCGGTCCGGTCGAGGAAGATGTCCTGGTGCGGAGGCGCGCAATCTCTTCAGCGAGCACACCGAGAAAGGTCTCGATCGTGCCGTCGGCCATGTGGCCCATGTTCGCGACCTGGAGGTAGCGGTTCGCGAGGATGCCCTTGCAGCCGTAGACGATGATGCCGCGCACCTTGACCGCCTCGTAGAGCGCGTCGAACGCGACGCCCTCGGGGAGCTTGCAGGTCACGATCGAGTGCGACTCCGTGCCGGTCCGCGTGAACGACGGCATGCCGAGTGCGCTCAGACCGGCGCGCAGGTGCTCGTTGCGCGCGCGGTACATCTCGAACCGCGTGGCGTGGCCATCGGCGAGGAACTCGCCGCATGCGGCGTCGAGCGCGAAGTAGACCGACACCGCCGGGGTGAACGGGGTCTGCGCGAGCTCGTCCATGTAGCGTCGATAGCGGCGCAGGTCGAGGTAGTACGACTTCGGCGACAGGCCCTCGATGCGGTCCCACACGCGCGTCGAGACGCACATGAACGAGACGCCGCTGACCGCGTGCAGGCACTTGTTTCCGCTCGAGTAGCAGATGTCGACATTGTCGCGAACGACGTCGATGTCCTCGGCGCCGAGCGACGACACCGCGTCGACAACGAGCAGCGCATCGAACTTCCGGCACAGCGCACCGACGGCGCCGACCGGGTTGAGCAGGCCCACCGAGGTCTCGTGGTGAATCATGGCGACGACGGCGATGTCGGGATAGGCGGCGAGCGCCTGCTCGACGTCTGCCGGATCGACCGCCTCGCCCCAGCCGTAGCGGAGGTGGACGATGTCCATGTCGTGAACGCGAGCGACCTCGACGAGCCGGGCGCCGAACGCACCGTTGTCGATGATCAGGATCTTGCGGTCGGGCGGCACGGTCGAGACCAGCGCCGACTCCATGGCGGCGGTGCCACTGCCGGTGATCGCGACGACGGTGTGCTGCGGGGTGCCGCGAAAGATGCGCCGGAGCTTGCCGGTGAGCGACACCATCAGCTCACTGAAGACGGAGTCGCGGTGGCAAACGTCATGGTGGACGAGTGCGCTCTTGACGGTCGCGGTCGTGTTGACCGGGCCGGGGTTGAGCAAGACGTAGTGCGCGTGGCGCTTGGCGTCGAGCAGCGCGGCGACGTTGTCCTCGACGTCGATCTTGCGGCGAGCGTCCCACGGCCAGGACGGGCGCAAGAGCGCGACGACGCGGCCGGAGTGCACGAGCTCGAGCAGGCCGTGCTCGAGGGTCGGGTTGGGCAGCTTCGCGAGCGCCTCGAGGATCGAGCTGTTGACGAGCGCGTGACCGGTGAACACGCCGTCGGCGTCGTCGAGGTCCTCGCCGATCGCGCAGACGGTGTCGAGGCCGGTGTCCTGCTCCCGCACGAGCTTGACGCGGAACTCGGCGCCGGGGTCCGTATCGGGGTTCGAGGCGACGATGATCGCGGCGTCGCCGTGGCCATGTCGATCCAATTCGATCAGCGCGCGAAGCGACTCGAGATCGGGGCGATCGCCGCGGACGACCAGGCACGACTCGTCATGCTCGATCCAGCCGCGAGCCATCATGACGGCGGAGCCGCTGAGGTTGCGCCAGCTGAGGTTTGCGAGGACGCGGACGTCGAGCTTCGGCAGCTCGTGCAGATTCAGCCGATCGCGGAGCTCTTCCGCATGCCTGCCGTCAACGACCGCAACATGCCGGACGCCGAGGATGGCGAGGTGCTCGAGCGTCTGCCGCACGCGCGCCACCGACCGACCGGAAAGCTGATTACCGGATTCGAGAGCGAGGCGCGTCGCGAGCACTACCGCGTGCGAGACCATAGGTAAACGTCGCGTTGCAACAACCAGACCCGCGTGGTTCTGCCGTGTTGAGCGCGCTGCAGAGGTCCGAGCCGTTAGCTTTTCACCACATTGATGACGGGACTTTGACAGGACGGTGGCGGCATCCACATTTGGATCCTCCCTGCCTTCTCCGGACGGCGGCTCAGAGCATAGGGTCACCCGCATGAAAGCGGTGATCCTCGCGGCGGGTGTCGGCTCCCGGCTCGCGCCCCTGACCAACGACCGGCCAAAGTCCCTGGTCGAGGTCAACGGCAAGTCCTTCCTGGTCCGCCAGCTCGAGCTGCTCGCGGCGGTCGGCATCCCCAGCGACGACGTCATCGTCGTCGGGGGCTACAAGATCGAAGTCCTCCGCGACGCGCTCACGCGAGGCGGCTTCAAGTGCCCCGTCGTGTTCAACGACCAGTTCTCCGACTGGAACAACTTCTACTCGCTGCTGGTCGCCCGCGAGGCGCTCGGTGGCTCCGACTTCCTCCAGCTAGACGGCGACACCATCCTCGATGGCAAGCTCCTGCCCAAGGTGCTCGCGGCGAAGGGTGATGCGCTCGTCGCGGTCGATTGTCGGGACGACCTCGATGACGAGACCATGAAGGTCAAGCTGGCCGGTGATCACGTCCGCGCGATCTCGAAGAAGCTCGATCCCGCCACGTGCGCGGGCGAGTACATCGGCGTCACCCGGCTCGCTGCCGCCGCGGCCGACAAGATCTTCGCGGACCTCGCGAGATTCCCCGCCGAGAACCTGACGCACGAGTACTACGAGCACGCGTATCACCGGCTCACTGGCAATGGCGCTGTCCCGTTCGGGATCGTCGACGTTCACGACTGCACCGTGCTCGAGATCGATACCGTCGAGGATCTGCGCCGCGCGGAAGCCCTGCTCGGCCATGGCTAGCGCGCTCGACGCGGTGATCGTCGCCGACTCCCCGCACGCGAAGACCGTCGTCCTCGGGCTGACGCTCGTCGAGCGCGGGATCCGCGTGGCTGGCCGGATCGGTGCACGCCGCGTGTTCGTGCTCGACGATTCGGTCGAGCCAGGAGACCTCGCGCGCTGGGACGCCGAGCGTGGTGACGCGGCGCTCGTGGTGATCCGCGCCGGCGATCAGATCGTCCACCCTCCCCTGATCCAGCCGCTGCTCGCCGGACGTGGTGACCGCCGGATCGCGGTCGGTCCCGATGGAACGTATGCGGGCGCGCTGTGGGCCAGCGGAGATGCCGCGCGCCAGCTGATCGCCGCGCTCGTCATTTCACCTGCCACAGGTGACCGCGAGGTCCTCGGCGCGTGGACCGAGGCCGAGCGGTTCGCGCACGGTCCGATCGCGCGGCACCCGGTGACCACACCTGCCGAGCGAAAGGCAGCGTCAAAGCTCCTGCTGCAGATCCTCGTGAAGGTCGACGAGGACAGCCCGGTCAGCAAGTACATCTACCGGCCGCTGTCACGCCCGCTGACCCAGCTCTTGCTCCACACACCTGTCACGCCAAACCAGGTCTCGTACGTCGTCGGCTTGATCGGCCTGGTCGGCTGCTTTCTGACCGCGCAATCCGGGCAGAGCAATCTGATCTGGGGCGCTGCGCTCGTGTTCATCAGCGGCATCATCGACGGCTGCGACGGCGAGATCGCCCGGCTCAAGCTGACGAGCTCGTCGTTCGGTGCGTGGCTCGATACGATCGTCGACGAGCTGACGACGTTCTCGTACTTCATCGCGATCGGCCTGCACACCTACCACCTGCATCCCTTGCCGTGGGTCGGCGGATCGATCGTGGTCGGCGGCATCTGCTACGTGCTGTCGATCTACGGCATCTACTACTTCTGCATCGTCGTCATCAAGAAGGGCGGCAGTCAGTACTACGTCGGCGACCTGGTGCTCAAAGACGACGCCGGCGGCGCCGCACTGACGCCGCGCGTCCGCACCAGCAAACCGCGCCCGATGTGGATGCAAAAGCTCGGCGTGATCCTGCTCTACATGATTCGCCGCGACTTCATCAACCTCGCGGCGTTCGGCCTGACGTTCCTCAACCTCTACCCGGTGATCTACATCGGCATGCTCGCCGGCAACGTCGTCGCCGCGATCGTCATCGTGCCCGAGCACCTCAGGCTCCGCGGTCAGCTCGGCGAGCTGCGCCGGCGCGGTGGGGCGCCGCGGTTCGTGCCCAGCTAGCCGATCGGCTCGCTCGGCGGAGGATCGTCGACCACGGGAAGGTCGGCGACCGCGGGCGCACCGCGCATCGCGCGCCGGGCGCTGCGGATGCTGATGCCCTGCGTGTACGCGAGCAGCAGCGCGGTCGTGCCGACGATCACGATCGTGGTGATGAGGAGCCGCACGAGCGTCGGCTGACCGTCGAGGAGGATGTGGACCCCCCACCCGAGCAGGCCGCCTCCGACCATGCAGGCCGCGACACCGGCGACCGCACGCAGATACGACAGCGGCGACCAGCCGAGCGTGTGCAACGCCATGAAGATCAGGACCGCGAACGCGATCGGATAGCCGACCGCCCAGCCGATCGCGACGGACAGAAACCCGAGCTCATCGCCGAGCAGGTTCGCGGCGGCGATGTACGCGATCGGCATCGCGATGGCAGCGACCACGGTGTACGTGAACGTGCGATCGGGCCGGCCGACACCGTCGAGCAGCGGCGGAACGACGAAGCTGACCGCGCGGAGCACGGCGACGACGCACAGGATTCGCACCGCCTCGTCGGCGGCCGTGTACTCCGGAAACATCAACGCCAGCACGTCGGGTGCGGCGACCAGCACGATCGCCGAGTACGTCATCACCGTGATCAGGTTCAGGCGCGTGAACGAGACGAACTGCGCGATCAACCGACTGGGATCGTGGCGCAGCCGCGCGAACGCCGGGAACGCGATGTCGACGATCACGTTCGAGATCATCCGCACCGGCTCGAGCACGACCTCGTACGCAAGGCGGTAGATGCCGAGCGCGACGGGACCGAAGTAGTAGCCGACGATTGGATAGTCGATGTTCGTGTAGAAATAGAACAGGATCTGACTGCCCGAGCTCTTGAGTCCGAAGGTCAGGTACTCCCTCGCCTCGCGGATCCGCAGGATGAGCTTGGGGCGCCACGGATGACGGATCTGCGCACCGATGGCGGTCACGAGAACGCGGCACATTGGCCCGAGCACGAAGCACCAGATTCCAAAGCCGGCCCACGCGAACCCGACCTTGCCGAAGAACTCCGCGAGGTTCGCGATGATGCGGATGACCGAGAGCTCCTTGAACCTCAGTTCGCGCTTCATGAGCGCGATCGGGATGAAGTAGACGTTCTGGAACAGCAGCTTGGTGCCGTACACGATCAGCATCGAGCCGATGATCGCGTGGCCGTAGATGTGCACGGCGACGATGGGCGCGAGCAACACGAGGATCAAGAACAGCAGCGCCGCAGTGCCGAGGTTGATCCAGAACACCGTCGAGATCTTCGCCTCGGTGTGGTCGTCGCGCTGGATCACCGCCGCCGACAGGCCGAGGTCCGTGGCCTGATCGAGGATCGGGAAGATCCACATGCACATCGTCGCGATCCCGTACTCCTCTTTCGAGATCCAGGTATTCAGGATCACGAGGATCGCGATCAGATCGAGCGCGCCGACGAGCGAGCTTGCGATTCCGATCCACGCCAACCCGCGGTTGACGTGGGTGGACATGCGTTGCTGCTCGGACATCGAACGGACCGCAGCGTAACGCTTGTCCGCGGCCCGCGCTCGTCACGAACGTGTCGGAAGTATCAGGTTCGTTCGAACAGCACGTCGCAGCGCTTCACGACCTCGTCGTCGGACACGGGACGCACACCCGCCTTCGCCCACCAGAACGGCTTGTAGCCGAGTGGCTC
>JAYUYE010000587.1:0-4023 GCA_043752985.1 Myxococcales bacterium | reverse complement strand
GACCGCGCGCGCGACCTCACCAACCAGGTGGCCGAGCTCGCGTCGGCTGCCGGTGATCTTCTCGACGAGCTGGGCAACGTCCGCGATGTCGTTCGAGGGCGCCGGAGTGATTCCAGTACCCTCCATCTTGGGCCCAGGTGCTCCATACAGTGCGCTGCGTGCCTCGGTGAGGATCTGCCTCGCTCGCGTGTGATGGGGGGCGACGCGCAAGGCGGCGAGTGCGGAGGTCGCTGCGCGCTCGGGCTCGGTGGCGAGTGCGAGACCGGCGAGCGAGACGTGCGCATCGACGTCGTCACGGGCGGCGGCGACCTCGAGCAGCGCCTTCGCGGCCTCCGGGTTGGTGCCGATCATCGCGGCCCCGCGCGCGACGAGGGCTCGCACGTCGTTCGGATCGCGGGCGAGGAGGTCGTTGCTCCACTGTTGCTCGCGCGTCGCGTCGCCGGCTTCGATCGCGGTGTCGACCGCGGCGCGCAGCACGTCGAGGTCCGCCCCGAGGACGAGCGCGCGATCGTAGCTCTGCAGCGCATTCTCGAAGTTCTTGATCGAGCGATGCGCGGTCGCGATCTTGGCGAAGATCTCGGCGCGCTTCGGATCGAGCGGTAGCGCCTCGATGAAGAACCCGTGGGCCCGGCTCGCATCGTTCTCCGCGAGTGCAGCGTCACCTTGCCCGATCAGGATCTCGATCCTGATCTGCGCGCCGAGCGGGGTCTCGTCGGCCTCGGCGATCGTGCGCGCCTTCGCAAGCCGCTCACTCGCGATCGCGGGCGAGCCCTCGAGCAGGGACAGCCGTCCGAGCGCGTACAGAGCGAGCGCCGGCGGGTGATCTCCGGCGGAGGCGCGCTCGAGATGACGCAGCGCCTCGTCGTACGGTCCGCCGTCGCAGACCAGCGCTTCGCCGAGCGCCGCGCGGGCATCGAGGTCATCGCCGTCCTCGGCCACTGCCTTGCGCAGCTCGCGAATCGCCTTGTCGTGATCGCCGCGTCGCCGCCATGCGATCCCGAGCCCTCGGTACGCATCGGCGAGGATCGCGCGATCACCGCCGGCTTCGACCACGGCGCGTCCGAGCGAGGCGACGGCGACCTCGTGGCGGGCGAGCTGGACCAGCGCGAGTCCATGTCCGACGAGTGCCGCCGGATCCCCACCGCGGAGCTTGAGGGCGCGCTCGAAGGCCTCGACCGCCTTCTGCGGCGCGCGGTTCATCAGCTGGGCCTCGCCGAGGACGATCAGCGCCTGACCGTGCTCCGACTTCGCCGTCAGCAGGGCTTCGAGCACCTCGATCGCGGCGGCGACATCACCCGCGCCGAGCAGCTGCTGTGCGTGGTTGAGCTGGTCGCGATACTCGTCGAGGACGAGCTCACCGGCGAGATCTCCAAGCCGGCGCTGGACACGCGACCACAGCGACATTCCCGCAGACTACACCGCACCCGGCCGTGGCCCCAGCGCGCGTCGGGCATCCAGTCGACGGCAACTAGGGCGTCCAGGCTCCTGTGCCCCCACGCTCAGTCGTGGAATCGCTAGGGGTTCCGCCGCCCAACACCCGGTACGCGACTTGCGTTGCATCGCACCCATGCGCTTGGCTTTGATGGCAGCTGTGGTCACTGCGGGGCTCACTGCCCCCGCAGCCGCCTGCCCTCACGGCACCCGCTGCATCGCGATGGTGTCCGGGATGGCCAAGCCCGGCTCGATCCGCCGGCCGCGCGCAGAGACCCCGGCGGTGCCGGTACGCCCCCGCCAGCTGTCGCTCACGGTTCGACTCTCGGACCGCGATGACCGGCACCGGCCGCTGAACCGGTCGCTCTCGAGCTTTCGTCCCGCCGTCGTTCACACCGGGGATATCGAGATGCCCGAGCTGTGGGCGGTCGTCGCGAGCCAGGTCACGGAGCGGCTGCCGCGCTACCAGGACGGCGTGCAATTCTCGATGGTGCTGTCGCCGGTCGTGGTCACGATGCCGAGCGAGTCCACGCCGGGCATCGGCCTGTCCGGTGATTTCTAGCTTCACCGCGTGGCGCGGAACGTCGCCGGAGTGTGGCGCAGGCCCTGGCCAGCGTTGATCTCCGCGGTCCAGATGCCATCGGTCAGGGCGTGGGCGGAAACGGCCGCGGTACCTGCCTCGAGGTGGAACACGTCGAACCGGAACGCCGCGAGCCTGGCGTGCGCGCGGTCGACGACCTCATCGAGCCCTCGCTCGCAGATCGACGTGAACTCCGCCGTGTGACCCACGCAGACTCCGAGCACGCAGTTCGCCGCGACGCGTGCCGCGACCAGCGGGCAGTTGACCGCCGCACCGAGGGTCGCGCGGATCCCGTCGCCGGTGTCGGCAGTGATCTTCGCTTCGAGCGCCTGCCACGCGTACTCGCCATAAGAGACCGCGAACAGGTGTTCTCCGATCGTCAGCGTGCCCCTCGTGGTGATCGCCGGAGCGGTCGCGGTGACGATGTCCGACGGCACGGCGTCGAGCGCGAGCCGGATGTCGAGGCCCGCCGGCGTCAGGTCGAGCGTCGTCAGGCGATGCGTCGCGGTGCCGCCTGCGATCGTCAGCTCGCTCTCGACCGCGACCGTGCTGAGCGAGGTCTCCGCGTACGCAACGATCGTCGCGGCATACTGGGCGACCGGCACGCCGTCGACGCTCATCTTCGCGACCTCGGCATTGATCCAGCCCTCGAGCTTGTCCTCGAGGTAGGTCGGCAGCGCCGAGCGAACCGTTCCGACTGCGGGCACACCCGCGGACTCCGCAGCGTCGAACAGCGTCTGACCGGGGTTCTCCGAAAAGTCGCGCATCGTCTCGACGAGGTTCGCGGCGGGCTCTGGCAGCAGCGCCTCGATCGTGATCTCCACGGTCGACGTCACCTGGTACGCGCCGCTCGCGACGGGCGTCGGCACGGTGCTGTCACCGTCATCACCGGAGGTCCGGGGGGCGTGCATGGCGCAGGCGGAGGTAGCGAGCAGAGCGGTAAGCGACGTGATGGCCAGGCGCATGGGAGGTCAGTAAAGCAATGGCTGCGCCAATGGTTCGACCACTGCCAGGTACCTGATCCTTCTGGTAACTACACGCCTTTGCTGGTGAATGACGCGTCCAGCCGTGACGAACGGCGATCAGGAGTCGGTCGGGGCAGATGTAGGCTCGTCGGGCTCGGCGACGGCCGACCACAGTCCCTCGCGGAGCTGCTTGAGCGCGGCGGTCGCCGCGCGAACCTGGTCGATCTGCGCGGTGGTCGTGACCTTCATGCCCTCGACGTTGCTGCCGACCTCGCGCCGCTCGCGCATCGTGCGGTCGAGGATCTCGCTGATGCCCTTGTAGAGCGTGTTGCCGGCGTTCGACACGAACTCGGAGAGTCGCTTCGCGAAGTCGTCGATGCAGCGATCGAAGTGCGGCTTCATCGCTTCGGCCGCGTTGAGCACGGCGGCCGGGACCTTCTCCTTCGCCTGGACGCGGATGTCGCCGGCGATCTTCGACTTGAGCACGATCGCGAGGATCGGCGCGGCGAGCGTCAACAAGCCGCCCGCGAGCGCGTTGACGAACAGCATCACGGTGGTGCCGAGCGCACCGACCGCGTAGATGCCGACGTCGTACTTGAAGCTGTCGACCGAGATCTCGACCTGGGTATCCTCGGGTCCGAGGCGCTCGGCCAAGGTTGCGGCAGCGGCGGCGACGTTCTCGTTCGTGATCGAGATGACCTCTTCCGCGAGGTGCTCGAGCATCGCGGCGAGCTTGGCGCCCTCGACCTCGGCCCATTCCTTGAACTTGTCCTCGATGAACTGCGGCAGGTACGCCTTCACGTCATTCGCGTCGACGGCGTCGATCTGTGCCGGCAGCGCCTGCACGAACGACTTCGCGAACGCCTCGAGATCGAGTCCGATCTGCGACTTGATCGACTCGGCATCCGCGTCGATCCGCACGTGCAGCTCGTCGAGCTTGCGCTTGCTGGTATCGAGCTGCTCGCGCACCGCGGTGATCCGCGTCTCGAGCTCGCCGATATCGAGATCGTACGAGTACATCCGCACGCCGAGGTTGTTGTGGACGTA
>JAYUYE010000586.1:0-4028 GCA_043752985.1 Myxococcales bacterium | reverse complement strand
TGCGCATGCTCCTGACGTAGACGACCAAGAACCCAGCAGACCGCGGAGCTACGCCGTGCGATCCGGGAACAGCAGCGAGCCGAGACCGCCAACGATTCCCAGCAAGCCGCACACGAACAGCGCGTAGATTCCCAGGCCGAGCTGGCCGATCGTCTGCTGCGACGGCGGATCCGCGCGAAAGAAGAAGATCCACACTCCGACGCACGCCACGCCCATCAGGATCGACATGAAACCGGCGAACCGGCCCATCTTCTTGCGCGAGAACGAGAACAGGCCGATCAGGAAGATCAGCGCTGCCGGGATGAACGCGACAATCATCCCGCCGCGGTACGCATAGACACCTTGCTGGAGAATCTTCGTCGCGCTCTGCGCCTCGGCGGGCGTGACGAGGCCCATCTCCCTGGCCTTCTTCATCAGTGGCGAGACATCGACCTCGCCGCGCGCGATCTCGTAGGCGCTGGCGCCGGTGAGGGAGCCGTCGGGCGCCTGGTACTCCATGAACGGAGCGAAGAAGCCGGCGATGCCGAGGATGCCTCCGAGGAGGACGACGTACTTCCAGATGCTCATGAGCGCAGCCGGAGCAGCCGATTCAGATCAGCGGACGCGTCGGACCGGTCGGCTCGTCCTCGAACGTCTGGACCGGGCGCAGCGCACCGAGCAGGCGATTGACGATCACGACGAGCTCGGCGGGTTCGCAGGGCTTGGGGAGAAATGCGGCTGCGCCGATCCGAGCGGACATCTCGGGCGCGGCAGGAGATCCGGAGACGAGGATGATCGGCGGTGCATCGGGAAGCGCTTCGATGCTGCGCGCGAGCTCGGCCACGCCGTGGCGCGGATCGTAAGCGTCGATCACGACGGCATCGATTCCGCCTTCGCGAATCAGCGGCATCGCATCGCGCATCGCGGCTGCAGAGAGAACGGAGTGACCGGCTGCGCTGATCGCCGTCGCCCACTGGTCGCATGTCAATTGATCGGCTTCGACGAGAAGGATACTACCCACGACAGAAGGGTACCGCGGATCATGGGCACCGCGTGCGGTGCGGTGCGCCTTGCTCGCGCCACTGCGTTCGAAGACGCTACGACTTGACGTCTGACGGTGGGGCTGACTTCCGCTTCGCGCGCTCGTGACCTTCGGTCCACCCGATCTCCTTGGTCAGCTGCATTGCGTCGTGGATGCGGCCCGGAACGACGACCGCGGTGCGGGTCGGGGTGTCGTTGAGAAGTAGCTCGGCTGTCGCGCGGCGGTCACCGAGCGTTCGCATCTCGTTGATCGCGGCGGCGCGGTATCGCTCGGCTTTTCCGGCGAGCCCGGCCTTGTCGCACAGCGTCGCGAGTAGCTGCTGAACGCGCGCCGCACCGAGCCGCGAGCGGACGCGCTGCGCGTGGAACAGCGCGGCTTCAGCGAGGCGCAGCGCGCGGTATGAGTCGCCCTGATTGTCGACCATCTGCGCCTGTGCACGGAGGATCCGCCAGAACGGCTCGGGACCGTCGATCGCGGTGAAGCCTTCGCCAAGCGTTGCCAGGTCGATGCACTCGACCAGCTCGTGCAAGGCGGTCGCGGCGTCCCCCGCGCGGAGCAGTGCGACCGAGAGATCTAAGTAAAGCTCGCAGACAAGCCCCATGTCACCGGTCGCGATCGCGCGGCCGACACCGCGGCGGAGCGAGGCGATCGCGCCGTCAACGTCGCCCTCGGAGAGCGCGATCGCTGCACCGGCGCGGTCGACCATGGCGACCAGCAGCGGCGCGCCCGACCAGTCGCGGGCCTCGGCGAGAACACCCCGCGCGAGTGCAGTCTCGCCGCGCGTGCGCAGGACGTCGGCGAGCTTGACCGAGAGCAGAACGAACTGGGACTCCGCCGTGCCGTCGTCATCGCCGACGTGGACGGCCTGGCGAACCGCGACGAGCGCGCGATGGAAGAACTGACCGGCGCCGACGTCGTCGAGCTGTTCGGCCGCGTGGTCGCCGGCGCGGCGGAGCAGCGTGATCGCTTCCTTGGCGTGACCGGCGAGATCGTGGTGGTGACCGAGCAGCGCGATATCGGGTGACATCGCCTCGACCGCAGCAGCGGCCATTCCGTGCAGCGACCGACGGACGTCGGCCGGCGTGGCGTCGTAGACGATGTCGCGAACGAGCCGGCTCGTGAACGTGAGCTCCCCCGACGGATCATAGCCGAGGAGACCACTGCGCTCCGCATCGACCATCGCAGTCTCGAGTGCGTCGCCGGGGAGCATCGAGCGGAGGAGATCGAGTTGCGGCTCGACCCCGAGCACGGCCGCTGCCTGCAGCACGTCGCGCGTCGACTGCTTCTGGATCGAGAGCCGCGCGGAGATCAAGTCGGGGAGCGAGGTCGCGGTGTCTTCGGCCTTGCCACCCTCGAGCAGGTAGCGAACAACGTGCTCGACGTGGCCCGGGAAGGCACGCGTGGTCTCGAACAGGTTCTGGACCGGCGGCATACCGCGAATGCCGTTGGACTCGAGGTACTCGACGATCTCGGAGAGGTCGCGCGACTCGAGCGCACCGATCTCGAGGCGCGGGACCCCCGCCGGCCACTGCGTGGCAAACGTCGTCGATGCGGTCATCACGATCGGCGGCAGCGTCAGCTCGTGGCTCTCGCTGGTGCGGCGCAGGATCTCGAGGCTTGGGTGATCGAACCGGTCGATGTCCTCGCAGACGATCGTCACCGGACCGTTCAGGGCCGCGCGCTCGAGAGCACGCAGTGCAGACCAGATCATCTCGCGCCGGCGAACGGCGGGCTCGAGCTCGAGCAGGCTCGTCGGATGGCCGAACAGCTGGGCGACGCCGGGGATGTCGCGCTCGTTGAGACCGATCGCGATCACCGCATCGCGGAGCTCGACCTCGCTCGACACCGGCGGTAGCTGGAGTACCGCGGCGAGCAGCGACCGGATCGGATAGAACGGCGCGGCGAGCCCGCTCGGGTCGGGTCCGATCTGATAGATCGTGCGGCCGTCGTTCGCGAGCAGCGAGTAGGCATGCCGGATCAGCGCGCTGCGGCCTGCGCCCTCGAAGCCAGCGACCAGGAGTCCGACGTTGCGGTCCGGACCGTTGCTCGAGCTCGAGCGCATGTGCTCGAGCAGGATCGTCAGCTCGTCGTGGCGGCCCGTGAACGGCAGGGGCAGGACGTGGGTCGGCGTCACTGGCGCGGGGATCTCGAACGTCTTCGAGACGCGGGCACGCGGCACGCCGCACTCGGGGCAGAACTTGAAGCTCGGGGGACACGAGGTGCCACACGCCACGCACGTGTCGGTCGCGGGGATTTTGACCCGCAGCCGCAGCGCGGCGAGCGCCTGGCGCATCTCCTCGGCGGAGACGAAGCGATCCGTGGGGTGCTTCGCGAGCGCCTTTGCGACGATCGCGTCGAGCTCCTTGGGAACGTTCGCGCGCCGCGAGATCAGCGACGGGATCATCGCCTTGAGGTGGTTGGCGAGGATCTCGGTGGTCGAGCCCGCGAAGAACGGCGTCTTGTAGGCGAGCAGCTCGTACAGGATGATGCCGACCGCGTAGACATCCGACGCGAAGCTCGGCGGTGCGCCGCTGATCACCTCGGGCGCCATGTACTCGGGCGTGCCGCTGATCGAGCGATCCTCGGTCTCACGCGCACCGTTGACGAGCCGCGCGATGCCGAAGTCGACGATCTTGACGACGTCGATGCCGGCGCGCCGCTGGTCGAGAATGATGTTGTCGGCCTTGAGGTCGGCGTGCACGACGCCGGCGAGGTGGGCTTCCTCGATTCCGAGCAACGACTGCATCGTGATATCGACGACGCGCTCGACCGCGATCGGATTCTCGTTGACCAGGAGCTGGGTCAGTGTCGGGCCCTTGACGTACTCCATCGCGAGATAGAGCAGGCCGTCGTTCGCCTGGCCGTAGTCGATGATCGAGACGCAGTTGGGATGGTTGAGCCGGGACGCGGACATCGCCTCGTCGCGGAACCGCTTGATCATCCGGGAGTCGGCGGACAGATCCTCGTTGAGGATCTTGACCGCGACCGTGCGGCCGAGGGCGATCTG
>JAYUYE010000585.1:0-4029 GCA_043752985.1 Myxococcales bacterium | reverse complement strand
TCGATGGTGCCGCGCTCCAGATCGTCCCGCTGCCGGGCGCCGGAACGCTGACGATCGGCCGTTCGAGCAAGTGCAACGTCGTGATCGACTCCGGCTCCGTGTCACGTCACCACGCGAACCTCGTGATCGGAAGCCAGCAGGTCGAGATCGAGGACGCCGGGAGCTCCAACGGCACCACCGTCGACAGCGTCAAGCTCGCGTCCGGGCAGCGCGTCACGCTCACGGTCGGCGTGCCGTTTCTCGTTGGCGCGGTGACACTGATGGTTCAGACCCGCGCCGGGTCGCGCCGAGACGCGGCGAAGTCGAGCCAGCTCGCTGCGCTCGAGCAGTCCGCTTCCCGGATCGCGGTCGGCAAGCTCCCCGTCTTGATTGTCGGCGAGAACGGCGTCGGCAAGGAGCGGTTCGCCGAGCGCATCCACGAGATGTCGCCGCGGCGCCCCGACTCGTTCGTCCGCATCAACTGCATCGCGATCAGCGAGCCGCTGCTCGAGGCCGAGCTGTTCGGCAACGACGCGACGAGCAAGCCGGGCATGCTCGAGGTCGCCGACGGTGGCACCGCGTTCCTCAGCGACGTCGACCAGCTCCCGCAGGCGCTCCAGCAGAAGCTGCTGCGTGTGGTCGAGGACGCCTCGGTGCGCCGCACCGGTGGCGCCAAGCCACGCTCGGTCGACATCCGGTTCATCTCGTCGACATCGAAGGATCTGTCGGCCGAGGTCGAGGCGAACCGGTTCCGCCGCGATCTGTACTTTCGGCTCGCCGGCGCCACGTTCACGCTGCCGCCGCTGCGCGATCGCAAGGACGAGGTCATCCCGCTCGCCGAGCAGTTCATCGCGTCCGCCGCCGGCCCGATCGGCCGCTCGTTCACGCTGTCCGACGACGCGAAGCAGTGGCTCGCGAGCCACGACTGGCCCGGCAACATCCGCGAGCTGCGCAATGCGTGCGAGCGCTCCGTGCTGCTCTCGACCGGCGCCGTGATCGAGCTCCATCACCTGACGATCACCTCCGACGAGGCCGCCCGCCGCGCCGCACCTGGCCGCGCCCGGTCCGCGACGGTTCCGCCGCCGATGGGCATCATGGCCCCGAGCGCTGCCGACATGCCGACCCAGGTCCGCGCCACCGTGGCCGAGCTCGAGAAGCAGCGCATCCTCGAGGCGCTCGAGCGGTGCGCCGGCAACCAGACCCGCGCGGCCGAGATGCTCGGCATCTCGCGGCGCACGTTGATCAACCGGCTCGACGAGTACGGCATCGCGCGCCCCCGCAAGCGCGACGAATAACCAGATGCGCACGCTCGCGGTGCCCGGCTTCGCCGCGGCGTTCGTCGGTGCCGGTGGTCGCGATATCGACATCAGCCGCGTCACCGATCTCGCGCTGGCCCCGGGCGAGCACGTTCGCCTCACCGACGAGAGCGGCGACGAGGTCGGGCTCGCACTCGGCGATCCCGACAATTCGCGCCTCCGCGTGTTGGCAGTCCCCGCGGATGGGTTCGCCAAGATCGATGGCGCATTGATGGGCTGGCGCGTCGAACGCGCGCTCGCACTGCGCACGCTGCTGGGCCTGACTGGCCCGGATCACGCCTACCGGATCGTCCACGGCGCGGGTGACGGCCTGCCCGGCTTCGCCTGCGATGTGCTCGGCCGAACCGCCGTCGTCTACGCGTACGGCGACGGTTTGCGCACGGTCGGCCGCCAGCTCGCCGAAGCGATCGTCGGATTCGCGAAGCTCGACGGTGCGGTGATCAAGCTGCGCGCACGCGGCGGCGCGAGTGACGTCAAAGAAGATACCGTCGGCAAGCCACCGCCGGAGGCGTACGTCGCCACCGAGCACGGGGTGCCGTACGAGATCCATCCGCTCGGCGGGCTCAACACCGGACTGTTCACCGACATGCGCGAGCATCGCCGCGGCCTCGCGCGCTTCGTTGCCGGCAAGCGCGTACTCAATCTGTTCGCGTACACCGGCGCGCTCAGCGTGACGTGCGCACGTGCAGGGGCCGTGACGGTGACCAGCGTCGACACGTCGGCCGGCGTCAACGCCTGGAACGCCGGCAACTTCCTCCGCTCGGGCTTCGCCGCGGGCGATCCGCGCTGGAAGTTCGAGACCGGTGATGCGTCGCGCTACCTGGTGCGCGCTGCTCGCGACAAGGAACGCTACGACGTCGTCCTGATCGATCCGCCGAGCACGTCGAGTGCGGCGGGCGTGTCGTGGGCTCTCGGCCGTGACTACCCCGAGCTGATCGCGAAGGCTGCGGCCGTGATTCCGCCGGATGGCCTGCTGTGGCTCGCGGCGAACACGCACGAGCTCGGCTCGCTCGCGAAGCTCGCGCACAAAGGACTGAAGCAGGCGAACCGGGTCGGCAGCGTGCTCGAGCAGGGCAGCTTGCCGCCCGAGTATCCAACCCTCGTCGCGCAGCCGGCCGATCGCTACTTGCAGGTCTGCCTGCTTCGCGTCGCGTAGCGCGGGCTGATTTCGGAGATCTTGCGGCGGGAGCGAACCAGATCGATCGTGAACACGACGAGTGCCGCCCAGATCACGATGAACGCTGCGAGGCGACCGAGCGCGAGTGGCTCGCCGAACAACGTCACCGCGAGGATGAACTGGCCCGTCGGGGCGAGGTACTGCAAGAAGCCGATCGTCGACAGCGGCAGCCGGCGCGCGGAGCTCGTGAACAGCACGAGCGGTACCGCGGTGACGATGCCGGTGCCGACGAGCAGTGCGGTGATGGTCGCGTCGGCGTGCCCGAAGGCGCCGTGGTCGGCGATCACGATCAGATAGATCACCGCGATCGGGACCAGCAGGATCGTCTCGATCGTCGAGCCGATCAGTGCGGAGACTTTCGCCGTCTTCCGCACGAGGCCATAGATGCCGAACGTCGACGCGAGCAGCAGCGCGATCCACGGCACCGTCCCGGCGCGCCAGGTCAGGATCCCGACGCCGAGAGCCGCGAGCACGATCGCGAGCCACTGCAAGCGGGACAGCCGCTCGCGCAAAACGATCGTGCCGAGCGCGACCGAGACCAGCGGGTTGATGAAGTAGCCAAGGCTCGCGTCGAGCAGGTGTCCGCTCACGGTCGCCCACACGAACAGCGTCCAGTTGATGGCGAGCAGTGTGCCCGAGACGGCCATCACGCCGAGCGTACGGACATCTCGGAGCGCCGGAAGCAGAGTCCCAAGCTCACCGGTCACGGCGACGATCACCATGAACGTGACAAGGCCCCACACCGCACGGTGGGCAACCAGCTCGATCGGATCGACTCCGGAGAGCAGCTTCCAGTAGACGGCAACGGCGCCCCACAAACCGTAGGCCACGACGCCCTCGAGCAGGCCCCGACGCCGATCGCGCTGCTCGGTCATCGGCGGGAGCTAAGGTAACAGCCATGTGCGGTCGTTACACGCTGACCCGCCAGGAGCGCCTGGTCGAGGAGCTCGAGGCGTCACTCGGCGAGGCACCGCAGTCGGAGTGGTGGAAGGCGCGGTTCAATGTCGCGCCGACACAGCCCGCTCCGGTCGTGATCCTGCGGGACGGGTCGCGGTTCGTGGAGATGATGCGGTGGGGGCTCGTGCCGCACTGGGCCGGCAAGGGCGGTAAGCCGCCGCTCATGATCAACGCGCGCGTCGAGTCCGTGCAGGACAAGCCGATGTTCCGCGATGCGTTGCAGCGGCGGCGTTGCCTGGTGCCGGCCGACGGGTTCTTCGAGTGGAAGCACGAGGGACTCGGCAAGTCGGCGACCAAGCAGCCGATGTACATGCACCGCCCGGGCAACCAGCTGTTCGCGTTCGCCGGTCTGTGGGCGCGCGTCCGCACCGATGCCGGCGAGCAGCTGAGCTTCACGATCGTCACCGGACCGCCGAACGAACTGGTCGCGCCGATCCATGACCGGATGCCGATCGTGCTCGACCCGAGCACCTATGCGGCGTGGCTCGATCCGGCGGCCGATGTCGCGACGGTTCGCGCGCTACTCAAGCCGCCCCCTGTCGGTGACTGGATCGCCGAGCCCGTGTCGGCGCGCGTCAACAGCGCCGCGAACGATGACGC
>JAYUYE010000584.1:0-4032 GCA_043752985.1 Myxococcales bacterium | reverse complement strand
GACGATCAAATGGGTGAAGGTCGTCGGCATCCGCGCGAGAACGTCCTCGTACAAGGTGGTCTGGGTCAGCGCGCCGTCGAGCAGGACGAGGAACGCTTGCCCGTGATCATCGCGCGCTCCATGGCCGCTGAACACGAAGTAGAGGATCGGACGATCACCGCGCTGGCGATCGCGCGTCATCTTGGTCCGCAGATCCTCGACGACACGCCGAAGATTGTCGACGGTCGGTGGTTGCGCGTGCGCGGCCAGCCCCGGGTACCTGCGCTGGGTCTGTGTATCGAGCACCACCAGCAGATGGGTCTCGGCGGTGCGCGAGAACAGCTGGTAGTAGCGGACCGCATCGTCGTCGGCGTAGCGCAGCGGCTGCAGCGTCTCCGACGTCCCCGAGCGCGGCGGCGCGTTGTTGCCGATCACGATCGCGTACGCGACCTGCTTGCCGTCGGCGGCGGCCGCGCGAACGCCAACGACCATGCAGACGACGAGGGCGAGGACGAGGATGCGCGGGATGCTCACCGCACCACCAGCTCGCTCACGACGACCTTCGTGTCCGGGCCTGCTGACAGCGTGGTCTCGTCGAAGCCTGCGCGGATCATCTCGCGGGTCAGCGGCTCGCGCGAGAACACGCCATGCAGGCGATAGGTGCCCGGCGGGTGGTCAGCTCCGAGGAGGATGCTGCGATCGAGCACGCCGCTCTCCGGTTGCATCACGAGGTCGATGCTCGAGCTTCCGCCCGCATCCGGGAAGTACCAGAGCACCGTGCCATCGGGCCGCTTGCTGAACGCGGCGAAGTAGCGATAGCCCGAGGTACCGTGGAGATCGAACAGGATCTTGTGCCCCGCCTCGCAGCCGTCCGTGCAGGTCGGCTGGAACACAGCGAACGGCTCACTGCCGCCGCGTGCGGCGAGCTCCGACGTCGGTGCACTCGATCGCCACGGCGCGATCGCGAGGATCGCGACCATCGCCATCGCCGCAGGTACGAGAGCCATCCACCAGCGCACGCGGCGCTGCGGTGGCGACACGCCCGCGAGCACGGCGTCGAGGATGTCGTCCTTCTCCACCCGCGACAGGCGATCTTGGCCGGCCAAGAGCCGCGGGATGACAGGGTCGACACTCACGAGAGAGCCCCCGCGTATCCCGCGTGCAGGAGGGGATCAAGCGCGAACTGCGGGTTGCCCATGTCAGCTCCTACGGAGCGGGGCTCGATCTCGGCCGCTCGAACGTAGCCTCGCGCTGGAACTTCCACGCTCCGCAGCGATTTCAAGGACTTCGACGCCGCACGTTCCTCGAGTTGGCAGTCTTCAATCGAGCAGACCGCGTTGTTTCAGCCACGAGCGCAAGCTGTGCTGCACGCGATCCTCGATGGTTCGCACGCGCCGCCGACTGCACGCCATCCTCGCCGCGACGTCGTCCTGGGAGAGCTCCTCTTCGAACCGCAGGGTCACGAGCTGACGGCTCTCGGCATCGAGCGTGGCGACGTACTCCTGGGCAGCGCCGAGCAGCGTCTTCCAGTGGAGATCCGGCGGTTCCTCGGGCTGTAGAAACTCCGCATTCGCGGCGAGGATCTCCTCGAGGTCACCGATGCCGGTCCCGTCGAGCTCGACGCCACGCGCGGTCCGCTGCTCGGCGCGGTAGCGATCGATCATCAGGTTCTTGGTGATCCGCAGCAGGTACGGCCGGTACGGGTGCAGGCCGTCGTACGCGGTCCGCGCCTTCACCGCGAATGCCTTCGCGAACGTCTCCTGGACCAGCTCGCGCTCGCCGTCGCGCCCGGTGCCACGCACGTAGGCGTGTCCGCTGCTCTCCATCGTGAAGCCGCGGCGCGCGAGAGTCGCGACCTCGTCGACGTAGCGCGTGTAGACCGCGGCGAGCGCCTCGCGATCGCCGCGCCGAAATTGGTCGAGGAGCGCGCGGTTGTTCTCGAACATCGTCATCGGTCGACGGCGCGCATCCTGGCACGGCCGCCACGGTCTGCGTGGCCTTCGCGCGTCTCCTCGACGAGCGCGAAGAGGTCGACGGTCGAGGCACGGAGCCAGTCACCGCTCGTTCGAACGTTGAGCGGGGCTAGCGCAGCTCGAACTCTTTGCAGAACGCGACCTCGGTCGGTCTCTCGCCGGTCACGGGATCAGGCGCATCGAGCGGCCAGCGCCGCTGACCCTCATCGGGCCACTCGTGCCAGCACGCGCTGCGCGTCTCGCTCCAGAAGAAGCAATCGCGACACGCGGAGCGCAACGCAAATCGCCGCGCCTCCTCGAGGAGGAGCTCGGTCAGCGGAAACTTCACGGCCGCTCGGCGAGCGCAGAGCCCGAGCCGTGACCCGAGCCCGAGCCGACAAACGCGGAGCCCGAGCCAGCCGAGCCAGAGCCGGTCGAGCCATCGTCGCCGGTCGCCGCGTTGATGCCCGCCTTGACGCCGCGCTTGACGCGATCGACCGCGGGCGCCGCTTTCTCCTCGACGCCGTGCTTCAGATCCTGGACCTGCTCGGTCGCCCAGATCGCGCGGACGTGACCGAACAGCGTGCGCTTGCCGAGGTTTACGCTCGACCCGAACCAGACAAAGCCGGCTGCGAGAGCGAGGAACACGAGCAAGCGGATCATCGGGAAAGCCTACCAGCCGTGCGGCGCGGCGCCAGTTCGTCTGGCGCTTGCCACGGGCTTAATCCGAGGCGCGCTTGATGATCAAGAAGGCGACGCGGCGATTCTTCGCCCACGCGGCCTCGTTGCTGCGCCGGTCGATTGGCTGCGTCTCGCCGTAGCCTTGCGACTCGAGGCGCTTTGCTTCGACGCCCTTGTCGATCATGTACTGCTTCACCGACGCCGCGCGGCGGTCGGAGAGGTCGAGGTTGTAGGCGTCGTTGCCGCGCTCGTCCGTGTGACCCTGGACTTCGATCAGCTGGATGCTCGGGTTGCCCTGCATCGTGGCCGCGACGGCGTCGAGAATCGGGAACGACTGCGACTTGATGACGGCCTTGTTGTACTCGAAGTACACCATGTCGAGGATCTCGATGCCGGTGTCGGTCACGATGACGCGACCGCGATCCGGGCAGCCGTCCTCGTCCTCCGTGCCGTTGTAGGTCTCGGGCTCGTTCGGGCACTTGTCGTCCTTGTCGAGGATGCGGTCCTTGTCGTTGTCGAGATCGGGGCAGCCGTCCTCGTCCTCGAAGCCATCCTTGTCCTCGGGATCGTTCGGGCACAGATCGTCGACGTCGAGGATGCCGTCCTGGTCGTTGTCCGGATCCGGGCAGCCGTCCTCGTCCTCGAACTGATCGAAGTCTTCGGGATCGTCGGGGCACTTGTCGACGTTGTCGAGGATGCCGTCGCCGTCGCGGTCATTCTTGTCACCCTCGGGGCAACCGTCCTCGTCCTGGAAGCCGTCCTTGTCCTCGGGGATCAGCGGGCACTTGTCGTCCTCGTCGAGGATGCCGTCGCGATCGTTGTCCGGATCGGGGCAGCCATCCTCGTCCTCGAAGAGATCGACGTCTTCCGGATCATCCGGGCACTTGTCGACGTCGTCCTTGAGGCCATCGCCATCACGGTCGCCGATGTTCGGCTCGAACACGATGCCGATGAACGCGCGGACATCGGGGTTCGCGCCCTTCGCCGGCTGCAGGCCCGTGCCGCCGCCGAGCGAGAGGAACGAGTTGCGAGCGAGGTAGAGCTTGATGCCGGCGATCGCCTCGAGCGGCTGGTAGTTGTCGTTGTCACCGAGCGGCACGGCGCCGATCACCTCGCCGACGATGTCGAACTTCTGCTTCGAGATCGCGTAGGCGATGCCGAACCCGAACGGGATCTCGCCGCTCGCCGTGATCGTGCCGCCGGTCGTGGGTGCGGGCTGCGCTGCGGTGCCGACGTCGTTGTCGGTGAACGTCTCGGTGCTGCGGATCCGGATGCCGGCGTTGAGCGACATGCGGAGCCGGCCGGTGCGGCCGAACTCCTTGTCGAGGATGCCCATCACCTGGGGCATGAGCTTCGGGGTACCCATCCAGCGGTTCTCGGGGTCGACCGTCGGCAGGTAGACGCTGGCGATCACGCCGAT
>JAYUYE010000583.1:0-4044 GCA_043752985.1 Myxococcales bacterium | reverse complement strand
GCGGACCGCGGCGCAGCTCCTCGTAGGCGCGGCGGTCGCCGGGACCGACCAGCGTGATGGCGAGGCCGTCGTGCCCGGCGCGCGCGGTGCGTCCGATCCGGTGAACGAACACGTCGTCCTCGCGCGGCAGGTCGTAGTTGATAACCGCCCCGAGCTCGTCGATATCGAGGCCGCGCGCGGCGACGTCGGTCGCGACGAGCAGGCGGAGGCTGCCATTCTTGAGCAGCAGGAGCACGGTGTTGCGATCGTGCTGATCCATGCCGCCGTGAAGGGCAACCGCGGCGAACCCGGACAGGCTGAGCGCATCGGCGACCGAGTCGCAGGTCTCGCGGTGGTTGCAGAAGATGACCGCGGACTCGGGACGGTGATGGCCGAGGATCCGCGCCAGCGCCATCGAGCGGTCGCCATTGCCGATGTCGTAGACGAGCTTGGTGACCTGCGATGCGGTCTCTGCCGCAGGCGCGACCACCTCGAGCGCATCGCGCTGGAACGTGGCGCTGAGAGCACGGACGGCGTCGGGGAACGTCGCCGAGAACAGGAGGGTTTGCCGGTCCTTCCAGGTCTCGGCGACGATCGTGGTGACGGTATCGATGAAGCCCATCTCGAGCATCCGGTCGGCCTCGTCGAGGACGAGCGTGCGGATCGCACCGAGGTCGAGCCGGTTGCGTGCGAGGTGATCCTGGACGCGGCCGGGCGTGCCGACGACGATGTCGACGCCACCTTCGAGCGATGCGCGCTCACGCTGGATCGAGCTACCGCCGCTGAGCGTGATGATCCGCGTGTGGGGCAGGGGGCGAGCGAGGCGGCGTAGCTCGTCGGCGACTTGCGCGGCGAGCTCGCGGGTCGGGCACAAGACGAGAGCGCCGGGACGGCCGCTGCGCGGAGTGACGCGCGCGAGAAGTGCGAGCCCGAACGCCGCGGTCTTGCCGGTGCCGGTCCCGGCCTGACCAAGCACGTCGCGACCGCCGAGCATCGCGGGCAGGGCGAGCGCCTGGATCGGCGTCATCTCGCGATAGCCGAGCTGGTCGAGGTTATCGAGCCAGGGTTTGGCGAGTGGCAGCGTCGAGAAGGCGAGGTCGGGCATGGCGGACGGCGGGCAGGGTACTCGATCGGGTCCAACGGCGTATGATCGCTCCGTGCCTCGCTACGCCCTCCTGATGCTCGTTGCTTGCGCGTGCGGCAGTGATCCGGCCACGACCGATGCAGGTCCGGGCGATTCCCTTCAGGAGGATGCCCCCGTGGACGCCGCGATCCCGAGCAAGCTGGTGGCGTACGTCAGCGGCGGCGCCGAGATCGCCTGGTACGACGTCGATCCTGGCGACGGCCAGCTGACAAGGATCTCGCAGATCACGGCGTTCCGGTCGGATGCCTCGTTCCTCGCGTACCGCGGCAAGAGGCTCTACGCGGTCGCCTCCGGGAACCGGGTCGGTGCATACACGGTCACGCCGGCGACCGGCGCGCTCACGTTCATCAATGATGTCGCCGCGGGCGGAGCTGGTCCGACCCACATCTCGATCGACGCGACCGGCGCCCACGTGTTCGTCGCCAACTACGGCAACGGCACGATCTCGGTGTTCCCGGTCCGGCCCGATGGCGGGCTCGGCGCCGCCACGCAGACGCTGACGCCCGGCGCGAACGCCCACATGATCGCGCCCGATGCGACCAACCGCTCGGTGTTCGTGCCATGCCTCGGCGCGAACCTGGTCGCGCAGTACCGCTTTGATCCGAGCACGGGCGTGCTGACGCCCAACACCTCGGCGAGCGTCGCGACCGCGGCCGGTGCCGGGCCCCGTCACATCGCGTTCGCGCGCGACGGCCGATTCGCGTACGTCATCAACGAGCTCGACAGCACGCTGTCCGCATTCTCGCTCGATGCCGCGACTGGCAGGCTGACGCCACTCCAGACGCTGCCGACCCGCGCTACCGGCGCGACCGGCACGAACACGACCGCCGAGGTCGTCGTTCATCCGTCGGGGAAGTTTCTCTACGGCTCGAATCGGGGCGATGACAACATCGTGGTGTTCGCGGTCGACACGACGACCGGCATGCTCACGCGCGTCGAGCACGAGAGCACGCAAGGCTCGACGCCGCGCAGCTTCGCCATCGATCCGACCGGGACGTTTCTCTACGCAGCGAACGCCGGATCGAACAGCGTCCACGCGTTCCGGATCGATCCGATCGCGGGCACGCTGATGCCAACAGCGTCGCCGAACACGATGCCGACCCCGCAGTTCGTCGGCGTGTTCGCGTTACCGCTCTGACATAGGGTGTACGGCCTACGACGTCGGTGCGCCAGCATTGCGCGGGATCGTGAAGTGGAACACCGAGCCGCGGCCGAGCTCGCTGTCGGCCCAGATCCGTCCGCCGTGCGCGGTGACGATGCAGCGCGCGATGTAGAGCCCCAGCCCGAGGCCTCGGCGGTCGAGCTGCGCAGCCTGGGAGAACCGCTCGAACATGATCTCGATCTGGTCCGGCGCGATGCCGCGTCCATTGTCTTGCACCACGACCTCGACGGCATCGACGCCAGGCACCATCAGCAACGAGATGGTGCCACCAACCGGCGTGAACTTGATGGCGTTGCCGATCAGGTTGGTGAGGACCTGGAGGATCCGCTCGTGATCGAAGCTCACGAGCGTGTCGCCTGGATCGACCTGGCTCGTGACCGTCACCTTGCGCGCGGTCGCCGCGAGCTGGAAGTTCTCGATTGCCTCTGCGAGCACGAGCTTCGTGTCCTGCTCCACGCAGACCAGCCCGAGCGTGCCGGACTCCATGCTGACGACATCGAGGAGGTCGCCGACCAATCGATTCATCTGGAGCGTGAGCCGACGGATTCGCTGGACCTCGCGGTGGGTCCGGTCGCCCGCGTTGCCATCGGGCGCGACCTGGTCGAGGAAGTCGGCGCTCATGGCGATCCCGCCCAGAATGCCGCGGACGTCATGACTGACGATCGCCAGGAACTCGTCTCGCGACGCGACCGCTCGGTCCGCGCGCACGCGCTCTGCGCGCAAGCGTTCATCGGTGTCCCCGCGCTCGAGCGCCAGCAGGCTTTCGAGGGCACTGTCCTGCTGGCCGCGCTCGTCTGCGAGCTTGTCATCGGCTGCAGCGCGCTCCGCGGTCACCTTGTCGTCTTCGGTTGCGCGCGCGGTCGCGAGGGCCGAGCTCGGGTCCCGGGCCCGGTCCGCCTTGTCGCGCGTGGCCTCCAGCAGGTCATCCGCGCGTTCGCGGGCCAGCGACACCACATCATCTGCATCCTGGTCGCGGGCCGAAGAGAGCTGACCTAGATGAAGGTCAGTCTGATCGCGCTCGGCACGCAGACTGTCATCGGTCTCGATGCGCTCCGGTCGCTGGGGCACATCTGGGGGGAACGCCATCGGGCATCCCTTTTAACCCAAAAAAAGCCGCCGGCGCAGAACGCCGGCGGCCGACTCGTGGTTCTCGCGGCAAGCAGCCACAAGTCTAACGAGCCACCGAGGTGGATCGCCCCGCACACGCTGTGCACGTGAGAGGCCGGCAACCGGGCTGCCACTCCAGGCGTCTAGGCGCGTGATTCTCGGACTCGAGGACTGAGCGCGCACGGCAAAAACCGAGCGGACCGAGCGCTCCCCGCACACCTGAAAAGGGTTGCCCGCGGTCCTCCGATGTTCTCGCGTGGATCTGCAACGAGTTGCAGTGTTGGTCCCGCACTTGCTCAAGGGTTGGCCTGCGGCAAGCGGATTCCGCTTTGCTCATCAAATTCCCGCAAATGCGGAGAGGGACTTCCAGTATGCGTACGTTCAGCAAGACTATCTTCAGCTCGGTCCTTGTCATGGCGACCTCCACGGTCGCGTTCGCCCAGGAGCCCGTTGTCACCGATGACGCTCCCAAGACCGCTCCGGCCGGCACGGACGGTGGCACCGGCACCCCCGGCAAGACCGCGGCGCCGACCCAGCCCGGCGAGGCTCTCCCGGAGTCGCAGTCCGATAACGACACGCAGCCGCCCGTGGCGTCGCCCGGGATGCCGAGCGGCGGTCTCGTCAGCCAGGCTGGCGTCGGTGGCGTGGTCGG
>JAYUYE010000582.1:0-4045 GCA_043752985.1 Myxococcales bacterium | reverse complement strand
AGCTCCTGATCGCGCTGTACCCGAACGACCCGATGTCGCGCCGCGCGAAGCAGCTGATCGCGGACTCGAACACGCCGTCGATGAGCCAGGGGTTCATGTACGCGTATGACTTCATCTATGACAACGCGAACGTCACGAACTTCGCGCTCGACGGTCTCGGCAAGGCGCACTACGCGCCCGGCATCGGTCAGATCTACGCGCGCTCGGGCTGGGACCGCAACGCGACGTGGGTCAACCTCGTCGCAGGTCCGTACACCGAGTCGCACGCGCACCAGGACCAGGGCTCACTGATGATCTACAAGGGCGGCTGGCTCGCGTACGACGCCAACGTCGACTCGCGCTCGGGCCTCGCGCAGGCGACCACCGCGCACGGTCTCGTCCGGATCTCGAGCGGTGGCCAGCCCGTCCGTCAGATCGGAAGCACGACGTCCAGGGTCGAGGGGCTCGCGAAGGGCGCGGGCTGGGTCTACGCAGCGACCGATCTCACGCCGGCGTACAAGGGCAACGCAGCCGTTCAGAAAGTGCAGCGCGAGATGCTCTATCTCGAGCCCGACGTGGTCATCGTGTTCGATCGCGTGACGAGTGCGGCGGGAACCACGCAGACCTGGCAGATCGCAGCGCCGACGCAGCCGGCGATCAGCGGCAACACCGCGACGATCTCGAACGCGGGCCACCAGCTTCGCGTCACCCGCCTTGCGCCGAGCGCCGGTGCGATGTCGACCTATGACTTCCGTGGCGAGTCGGACTTCACGGGCGGCTGGCGCCTCGACGAGACTCAGACCGGCGGCGATCAGCGCTACCTCCACGTCATGGCGATCGACGGCTCGGTGACTTCGACGGCAGCGGCTGGCGATGCCAACAACCCGGGCGCAACTGTCACGCTCGGCGATGGGCGCACGGTGACGGTCACGTTCCACCGCGACAGCATCGGCGGCTCGCTGACGATCGACGGGGTTACGACGGCGCTCACCTCCGGCCTCTCGACCTTCTCCGAATAGCTCGGATGGTCTCCGGTATGCACCGAGAGGGTGCATGCGCCACCTCCTCTGGGTCGTCCTGTTGTCTGCCTGCGGCGGGTCCTCCGCGCCGCACTCGACGTCGGTCGCGCGCGATCAGGTGTCGGCGGACAACCACAAGTGCGGCGCCTATGCGATCCGCACCGGGGAGACGACGAAGGATGGCGAGCCGATCACGCTGTGGATGCCGTGCTGGGACTACACGAAGGACAGCTCGCGCTACCAGGTGCACGCCGACAACCGAACAGCGAACCGGCTCGCGCAAGCCGAGCGTACGCAGTGCATTGGCCTGGCGCCGGAAGCGCTCGAGAGGTCGCCGTTTGTGCAGGCCAACGCCATCGACGAGGTCGTCCCGCATCGAAGTGGCCCCACGATTCGCGGCGCTCACGTCGTGTTCAAACCGCTCCCCGGGCTGACGGTGTCGTGGATGAGGCGCGCGATCGCATGTCATCAGGCGCGGTGGCAGACGCTCGGTCAGCCCGCGAGCTATCTCGCCGGTGATCCGACGCTCGTGCAGGGCGCGGACGTCAGCGTCACCGAGGTCGACGATCACCTGGTCGTTCTTATCGCGAGCGAGACGCCGAGTAGCGCGTTGATCGCTCTCGAGCGCGCCCAGGACCTCATGGCACCGCGAACCGCCGCTCGCTAACCGTTGCGCGCGGAGGCGTGATACCCCGTGGAGGGATGCGCGCGCCCTGGGTGGCTACGATGTTCCGGCTCACTGCGATCGTCGCGGGCTCCTCCCTCGTCAGCGTGCTGGGGCTATTCGCGTTCCGCGCGGCCGCACCTCTCGATGAGCTTGCCGCTGCGAGTGGCCAGATCGGGAACTACCTGCAGACCGTCGGCGGGATCTACGCCGTGCTGCTCGCGTTTGTCGTCTACGCGGTATGGGGACAGTTCGATGCTGCGCGCGCTCTCGTCGATCGCGAAGCGACAGCGCTCGTCGATCTGCATCGCACCGCGAGCGGGCTGCCGTCCGTGACGCGCACGGAGATCCAGCGAGGCCTCCGCGACTATCTCGACGCTGTGCTGCAGGACGAGTGGCAAGCGATGCGGAAGAATGACGAGGCTACGATTGCCAGAGTCGGCGAGCGGCTCGACCAAGTGTGGGGCGCGATCCATCGCTGCAATCCGCTGACTGCCTGCCAGCAGACGATCTATGGCGAGGTGCTGTCACGGTTCAATGACCTGACGGATGTCCGGACTGGTCGCCTGACCGCATCGCGCCAGCGCATCCCGATGGGCATGCGAGTGCTGCTCTACGCCGGCGCGGTGATCATGGTCGGGTCGACGTACCTCATGGTGTTCGAGCAGCTGTGGATCCACAGCCTCGTCGTCGCCGCCATGTCAGGCGCGATCGCTCATATCCTGTTCCTCAGTATCGACCTGGACGACCCGTTCAGCGGCAGCTGGCAGACTGCGCACGCGCCGTTCATCCGTGCTCGCAAGGCGTTTGATCGAGCGACGCATGTGATCGATGCTGACACCGCGGCGTGACGGGCTGCTGGTTGACATGGCCGGGGGCGCCGGCCAGGGTTCAGGATGGTCGCGATTCCCGTCGACGAAGGCTCGGAAGCGGTCGTGCGGATCGCGAGACCGATCCATGGCGAGGACGAGCTCGATCAAGTTCTCGATCTGGTCGGCCCTGCGCGCATCGTGTTAATCGGTGAGGCGAGCCACGGCACGCACGAGTTCTACGATCTACGGGCGTCCCTCACGCGCAAGCTGATCAGTGAGCGCGGGTTCGCGGGAGTCGCGATCGAAGGTGACTGGCCCGATGCGCTGAAGGTCGACCGCTACGTCCGCGGGACCAGCGAGGATGCGTCCGCGGCGGATGCGCTATCGGGCTTCCGAAAGTTTCCGACGTGGATGTGGCGCAACGAAGCGGTGTCGACCTTCGTCGACTGGCTGCGCGGGCACAACGCGCGCCGGTTGACCGAGGAGCGCGCGGGATTCTATGGGATCGATCTGTACTCGCTCCACGCCTCGGTCGCCGCCGTACTGTCGTTTCTTGCGGACGTCGACCCGCCTGCCGCCGAGCGTGCGCGTGCGCGGTACTCATGCCTCGATCACGCGCGCACCGACCCACAACAGTATGGGCTGCACCCGCATCTCGGCCTCGAGCACGACTGCGAGACCGAGGTGCTCGACCAGCTCGTCGAGATGCAACGCCGGCGCGCCGCGCGGTCAGGTCTCTCACCGAATGGCGAGGCGTGGTTCCACGCGATGCAGAACGCGCATGTCGTGCGTGACGCCGAGGTGTACTACCGCACGATGTTCGCGGGTCGCACGGCAGCGTGGAACGTGCGGGACACGCACATGGCCGACACCGTCGATCTGCTCGCACAGCATCTCGGGAGCACGGGCCAGCCCGCGAAGATCGTCATCTGGGCGCACAACTCCCATGTCGGCGATGCGCGCGCGACCGAGATGGGGGACGACGGTCAGATCACGCTCGGTCAACTGATGCGTCACCGCCATCCCGACGAGGTTGCGCTGATCGGGATGACCACACATCGCGGCGTCGTCGAGTGCGCGCATGATTGGAACGAGCCCGGCAAGCGCGAGGACGTGCGCCCGAGCCTCCCGGGGAGCTGGGAGGAGCTGTTCCACGCGACCGGCATGCCGCGGTTCATGGTGACCTCCGCGGCGCTGCGGCGTGCGGTCGGTGAGAGTGCCCGCCGCCTCCATCGCGCGATCGGCGTCGTCTACCGCCCCGAGTCCGAGCGCCGCAGTCACTACTACGAGGCCCGGCTCGCGGACCAGTACGACGTGATCATTCACATCGACGACACCCACGCTGTCCGTCCGCTCGACCGGCCGATGCCGCCTGCTGCACCGACGGATCCGGAGCCACCGGAGACGTACCCGACCGGGGTGTGATCGACGCGTCGAGCGAGTAGCATGGCGCCGTGGGTTCACGGCTGGCCTCGCTTCGCGATCGCGTCCGTCTCCTGTCGGCGATCGATGTCGATCGCCAGGTGTTCGGCGCCAGGACGCACGACTACGCCTTCGGGCCTTCGATCACG
>JAYUYE010000581.1:0-19738 GCA_043752985.1 Myxococcales bacterium | reverse complement strand
GCTCTCGGGTTGCTTGCCCATGCGACGAATGTAGCAGGCGTTCGAACCGGAACAGTCGAGCGGAAGGCCCGGTCGGGTGCCGTCGTCGGATCCCAGCTCGCGCGATCCGGCGACCTCGATCTGACCGCACGCAGGCGTCCCCGAGACCGTCTCAGATCCCCCGATCCCCAAAGCGGCCATGAGTCGGTCTCGGGGACCGATGCTGCGGCTTTCGAACGCAGGATTGGCCGTCCATTCGTCGTACCGTCAATACAGGCTGCCGCGATGACCATCACCGACTGGGACGCGTACTGGGAGGAGCAGCTCGAGGACGATCACTCGCACCGCACGAGGTCACCGATCTCTCCCTTTCTCAGGTTCGTCACCTTCTTCGAGAATTCGTGACGACGCGTTCTCATCGCCGAATGCGGCATCTCCACCGAGTCGGCGCTCCTGGCGCATCTTGGCTACGAGGTCCCAGCTGGACAGAGTTACCTCCGAGATGCCGAGCCGAGCCGCCACCATCTTGCCCGTCATCCATTCCGAACTCTTCTGGATGGTTCCGGCCTGTCGCGGCCTTTCGAATCATTCCATCCAACGCCCGCGCCAATACTGTGAGTGCCTGATCGAGTTCGCTCATCGCTCCGAATGGGCCGCGCGGCGCAGAAAACTGCACCGGTTCGCCGGCAACATCGAAGCGATCTGGTGCGCGTCGCGATTCGCGTCTCGAGATCGCGTGAGCAGGCTTGCCAGTCCGCTTGTCCGGTCGCTGAAATCACCCCCACTCTTTGCGAATGCGAGCTGCGTCGTTTGTTGCCCCGACACCGGACGCCAGCGACGTCACCGGCAAGTCGTACGGGGCGATCGCACGCGAGTTGAATCGCGACGAGATCCCGTCACCGCGGATTGGCTCGCGATACAAGTTCAAGCTGGAACAGCTTGTCAACGTGAGCGCTACGCACGCGCCGTCGCTCATCAGCGATGACAACGGTGAACCACCCAGTCGCCGTTCCCGCTCGACGGCGATCGGGGGCACGTCGTGGTGATCGAGAGCGATCGTCATGCGCTCCTGACCGTTCGCGACCGTCGGTTGCTCGACTGCGGCATCGTGGAGCGGGGCTTCGCACGCGTCGTGTGCCCGTCGTGTCGGTACGAGATCCTCGTCCCGTTCAGTTGCAAGGTGCGAGGGCTGTGTCCGTCGTGCAATGGCAGGCGGATGGCGGCTGGTGCGGCAGACCTGGTGGATCACATCCTGCCGGTGGTCGCGGACTACCGGCAGTGGACGTTGTCGTTCCCGCGGTGGCTGCGCATCCGCTTGCTCCGCGACATGGCGCTGGTCTCGGAGGTGCTGCTCGTGTCCGTACGCGTCGTGTCTGCGTATCATCGCCGCCGCGCGCGTCACCGCGGCATCGCGGGCGACCGGACCGGCGCGGTCACCGCGATCCAACGGGTGGGCTCGTTCGCCAACGCCAACCTGCATTTCCATACCTTGATCCCCGAGGGCGTCTGGCACGAGCGGCCCGATGGCTCGCTTGGCTTTCACCCACTGCCGCCGCCCGCCGACGAGGACGTCGAGGAGATCGCTGCGCGCATCGTGGGGAAGATCCGCCGCCTGACCGCGCGTCCCGATGGCCGCGTCGAGTACCACTTCCGACGACCCGATCCCTCGGGCCGCACGTCGTGGGTCACCGACGGAGCCACCTGGTGCCGTCGGCTCGCGACCCTGATCCCCCCGCGCCGAAGTCACACCACCCGGTTCCACGGCGTGGTGTCCTCCGCCCACACGTGGCGTGCCCGTGTCGTCCCCTCACGCCCGACCGCGGCGGAACCCGCGACCACGATCACCCCGCCCCCCACCTCGATGATGCTTGCGCGCAGGCTCGATTGGGCCGCGCTATTGCGCAGGGTGTTCGGCGAAGCCGTCACCACTTGCCCGCGTTGCGGCGATGCCCTGCGCGTGCTCGCGTTCATCACCGATCCGCGCGTCACTGCGCACATCCTCGACCACCTCGGCCTGACCTCCAAGGTCGTGCCAATCGCGCCCGCACGCGCTCCGCCCGATGACCCTGCGTCCGAGCTCGACTTCGGCGCCTGATGTTCGACGCCTCGCCACCGCTGCCACGGTGCCGACCGCGAGCCTGCGCCATTCGCTCGGTTCCCAGCCTCCCGCCGGTCGGCTTGCTCACACTCCTTACACACTCTCGGTTCAACCGCTTCGATTCTTGCCAAGCCCAAGCTGCGTTCGCCGCTCCGAAACCCGCATCGACCGGCCTATCCTCAAAAAAGGCTTTTCCAGCCGCGCGAAGCGCCGTAAATTCAGGGCATGGGTCTTGAATCACTTTGGAATGCGACGAAGACGGCAGGCGGCGTTCCGATGCTCGGCACGATCATCAATGGTGCGCAGGCCGGCTATCACCTCGGCATGGCCGGGATCGATGGGATCAGTGGTGACAGCGAGAACGCCAAGGACCATCTCTCGATGGCTGCGACGAGCGGTGTCAAGGCGATCCCGGGCGTGGGCACCGCGGCCACCGTCGGAGAGTGGATGTACGACATGCACGCGGGCCGCCCGACCGAAGAGCATCTCTTCGATCCCAGCGCGCCCGCGCGCCAGCAGACGGCTCAGCAAGACACCCGGGAGTGGATGTTCGGCAGGCGCGCAGATGGCAAGGAGACGGGTAAAGACACGAGCCAGTTCTGGAAGTAGCTCTCGTGAACGTGGCGAGCTGGGACGATGTCGCCACCATCATCACCGGGTCGTTCGAGGTCGTGATCCGCGGCGATGACTGGCTGGGGCTGATCCATCGGGACGGGCTGCCGGACGACCAGCAACCGGTGAAGGTGAAGGTGGCGATGCTGACGGCGCTCGGACAGCCGTACGTCACCATCACGGCCGATGTGCTCGAGGCGAGCAAGCTGCCTCCCGAGACCGCGCTCGCGATCAACCACGCGCTACCGGTCGCGGCGCTGGAGAGCGAGGACGATCGCATCCTGCTGCGGGCGACCGTCCCGATGCTCGGGCTGGGTGCTGACTACCTTCGCCGGATCACGCTCCACGTCGCCCGGCAGGCGGCGCACATGCAAGCGACGCACAACGTCCATACGCTCCGGCCCGCGCTGTTCGCGCACTACGTCGAGTAGCAGCGCCGGGCGGCGCCTACTGCGCGAAGAACGTGCAGCATTGCGGCGTCGTGGAACGGGGCTTCGCGCGCGCCGTGTGCCCGTCGTGTCAGTACGAGATCCTCGTCCCGTTCAGTTGCAAGGTGCGAGGCCTGTGTCCGTCCTGCGATGGCAGGCGGATGGCGGCTGGTGCGGCGGATCTGGTGGATCATATCCTGCCGGTGGTCGCGGACTACCGGCAGTGGACGTTGTCGTTCCCGCGGTGGTTGCGCATCCGCTTGCTCCGCGACAAGGCGCTGGTCTCGGAGGTGCTGCGCGAATTCTTGCGCGTCGTCTCTGCGGATCATACAGCGGTGAGATCCGGTCAACTCCGGCGAGCTTGTCGAACACCTCGATCCCCGTAAGTATTGCGTGGAGAATTGCAGCCGCGTGAAACCTGCCGGCTTCGAGACGTGCGGCCAAGGTTGGGTTCTCCCAGCGTGCGAGTACACACGCAGCAACTGCGTCAGCTCGGTAGTCGATCGATTCGAGCACGGAACCCGCTCGACCGATGCCCTGGTAAGTTGTGGACTCGAGCCGTTGCGTATGGTGGAACACCTCGTGAAGGATGGTCAGCCGTGCGCATCGGATTGCGAGCACACGCTCCATCTGAAGCCACGACGTGATCAAGCGATCGTCGAACCGAAGGACTCCTTCCGCGACGCTGATCCAGAACTCGTCACGTGCGTTTGACGCCTCAAAGCTGAGCCTTCGCAGATCCGCGACCAAGTTCCTATCGCGGCTTCGGCATCGACACAATACGGCCGCCTTGCTTCGCACCCAATCCCAGACCCGCTCGCAGCTTCGGCGAGAACGATCGGCGCACGTAGTGATCGTAGAACCGCTTCGTGACCATCGGCGACGAGTGGCCCACGGCGGCGCTGACCTCGTCGAGCGATGCGCCACGCGACAGGTGACGGCTCACGAAGCTGTGCCGCGTCGCCTGGTACCAGGTCATCGTCGGCTTCTGCTCGTTCGCAGTCTTGTCGCCCTTCTTCTTGAGCAGCACCTCACGCGCACCGACGTGCTTCGGCGCGGCCTCTTCCCAGCAAGACTCGATGTACTCCTTGCGGTAGCAGAGGCCCTTGCGACGCGCGCACGGGAACACGGGCGCCTCGGGGCCGGCGGCTTGCGCCTTGCGCTGCTCGATCCACGGACCGAGGAACTCGGCGCAGTCTTCGGGTGCCGGGACCCACTTCACCTTGCCCGCGCCCTTCTTGTCTTCCTTGAGTGGGCCCTCGTAGGAGAACCGCACGCGGATCAGGCCCTCTTCGACGAAGGCCATGTCCGACATCCGCAGGCCCGCGGCTTCGCCCGTGCGAAGCCCAGAGCGGTTGCAGAGATAGAACATGAAGTTGATCGGCTCCTCGAGATCGCCGATCAGCTTGCGCACGATCGCGTCGTCATCGAGCCACGGCGTGTCGGACTTCACCGTTTGTGTCGGCCGGCTGCCCATCGGGATCTGTCGAACCGGATTGATCGATGCCTTGTCGCGCGCGATCGCCCACGAGAAGAAGCGCGACAACAAGTTCATGTTGTGCCGGATCGACGCCTCGCTCAGCGCCGCGGTCGCTCGCTGCTCGTCGATCCACTCCATGACGCGCGCGAGGCCGACGTCCGCGAGCTTCATGCGGGCGAACTTGGGCACCACATGCCGCCGACCGCGGCTGCGATCGTCCGCGGCGTTGCGATTCGTCAGCCCCTCGAGGAACGCGTCGAACGCCGGCTTGAAAGCGGGCGCATCGCCATCGTCCTCGATGCCAACCTGGCCGCGCGCGATGCGCGACTCGATCCCCTGGACCCAGCGCTTCGCCTGCGCCTTGGTGGCCTGGCGGGACGGCTTGTAGACCCAGTTCGGCTTGTCGTTCGTGCCGCGATTGAACATCGTGCCCTTGTCGCCCCCTGCTTACAACACAGGGGTACGACGCACGAAAACCCGAGAATTCCGGGCCAGGTTAACTGGCTTGAAATTCTCGGGTTAGTTGGCGGAGCGGACGGGACTTGAACCCGCGGCCTCCGGCGTGACAGTTCAGAGGGGTGGTCGCGCGGTGTCGATCGGTGTCGAGTCGCGTGTGTGATTTCGAGGAGTTCTGCGTCGAGAATTGGTCCGCTAGGACACAATTCGACGCCGAACGACGACGGCTTACTACACATTTACTACAGTCGAGCGGAGCGATCTCAGGACGCGCTCTCCGCGGTCATCGACGCCATACATCGCCGTTTTCAGGTTCCCGCACATCCATAGCTCGCGGGCGAGGAACGCAACGCTCGCTTCCGAACGTGCCGAGATCCACCAGTCCGCTTGACCATCAGCGTCCCAGATGCGGACGCGAGCATCATCGCGTTCGAATCGGAAGGTATGTTTGCCAGGCCAGCCGTGAGTCGTGGGCTTCTCGTGGAAACTTCGCCGCAGTAACTCGAGATCGACTGAGGCGAGTGGGCTCGCCTGCGCTCCAAGAAGAACGCGTTCCGAGGCTTGTGCGTGATCCCAGACCTGGCATGCGATGAACGACGAGAAGGTCTCGGCATGCGGGCGCCATTCGAACTTGGGGTCGACCGCGACGAGCACCGGCGGATCATCTCCCGCATCGAGTGGGATTCCCCACGAGCAGACGCCTTGGTTCTCCACCATGAACTTCACGATCCGGCTGGTCGGCGGACCGTTCGACACGTCGAGCTCGGCGACGTCGACAGGCTCGTCGCAGTTGCTGTGTTGCCGAAGCAGCTCAACACCGTCTCGCATGCCGTACCACTCGACGAACGAGGCTGGGAACTGCACACCGATCGCGTTCGGGTGCGCGTCGAGCGCCTTCAGCGCGGCTGGGTCCGGGACATAGCTGACGCCCAGCTTCTTGAGCGTGTCCTCGTGAAACCGCGCTGGCACCCAACGAGAACGTAGCGGAATGCAGCGCGGGGGAGGCTAGTTAGTTAGCTAGACCAGGAGCTTGTCCATCGGGATTTGAAACCCGACAACGTCATGCTCGTCGACATGGGTGGCTGGGAACGCGTGAAGATCGTCGACCGGGGTCTCCTAAAACTGATTGGTGATGCCGAAGCCGCGTTGGGGAGCGGCAAGCTGACGCGAACCGGTGTCGTGTCAGGCACGCCGCAGTACGTAGCCCCCGAGCAGGCCCTCGGGCGCGTTGTCTATGGTCGTACTGGCTTATACGCGGTCGGCCTCATGTTGTTCGAGATGTTAGTGGGCCGCGTGCCCTTCCAGCACGATGAACCCGTGATGCTGATGCGTATGCAGGTCAAGACGCCCGCTCCACGGCTCGCCACGGTGAGCGGCGGACAGCCATGGTGTACGTCAGCGATTGCGTCGCTTGTGAACATCGCACTCGCGAAACCGCTCGAGGAGCGGTTCGCAAGCGCGCACGCGATGATCGCAGCTCTCGACGAGACGTTCCGTTTCCTCGACGACGTCGCCTGAGCTCTTGGGCGCGAAAACATCAGCAACTCCCGGGCTCGACATCGTCAATTCTCGACTATCCTTTTGCGGTGACTGCCGAGTTGCCGCCCGGGACGGTGCTGCTGGACAAGTACCGGATTGACCGCGTGCTCGGAAAGGGCGGCATGGGGGTGGTGCTGGCGGCGACTCATCTGCAGCTCAACGAGCGAGTGGCGATGAAGTTTCTCCTGCCGGAGGTGCTGAGCAACCGCGAGATCGTGACGCGGTTCATGCGCGAGGCGCAGGCGGCGGTGCGGCTCAAGGGCGAGCACGTCGCGCGCGTGATCGATGTCGGGACGTTGCCGTGGGGCGCGCCCTACATGGTGATGGAGTTCCTCGAGGGGATGGACCTCGCGGCGCTAATCGAGCACCGCGGCACCATACCGTCGCACGAAGCGGTCGACTATCTGCTGCAGGCGTGTGAGGCACTCGCCGAGGCGCACTCACTCCGGATTATCCACCGCGACATCAAGCCGGCGAACTTCTTCATCACGCGGCGGCCCGATGGTACGCCGCTCCTCAAGGTGCTCGACTTCGGCATCTCGAAGGCGCCGGTCGCGGTCGATGTCGGTCTCACCAGCACGCAGGCCGTGATGGGAACGCCGTCGTACATGTCGCCCGAGCAGATGCGATCGGTCCGCGACGTCGATGAGCGCACCGATATTTGGGCGCTCGGCGTCGTCCTCTACGAGGCGCTCGGCGGTCGTCGACCGTTCGAGGCCGATACGTTCTCTGCGCTGTGCATCAAGGCCGCCATGGACCCGACCCCACCTCTGACCGTCGGCGTACCCGCTGGACTCGATTCGATCGTCTATCGGTGTCTCGAGAAGGATCAGGCTCTTCGGTTCTCATCGGTGGCCGAACTCGCGGTGGCGCTGGCGCCGTACGCGGGCAACCAGCGACAGGCGTCGATCGTGTGCGAGAGAGCATCGGCGATCCTCGGCGTGAAGGCTCACACACGCGGCTTCGCAGCGGCATCGTACGGATCGGCCCAGCGCGGTGGCGAGCCGGTGAGCCATACGCGTGCGGCGGCGGCCGCCGCACCGACCACGCTTGGCGCTAGCGCCGGCTCGCTGTCGACGGGGCCACGTCCGTCGAGGCGCAGCACGTGGATTGGAGGCGGCCTTATCACGATCGCGGGTGCAGCGGTCGCGACCGTTCTGCTGGTGCGCAACGGCGGTCGCCCGACGGATCAGTACCAGGCCCGACCTGCGGCAGGCGGTCAGGTGCTTGCGCCCGGTGGCGCCGGCTCCGCTGCGCTTCCGTTGCCTCCGACGGACCAAGTTGCCCCGCCGGACGTCAAGCCGGACATCAAGCCCGCGCCCGACGTATCCGCACCCAAAGTATCCGCACCGAAAGTACCTGCGCCCGAAAAGGGCGCGGTCGTCTCCTCGCCGGCCCCCGAAAAGGTGGTGCCGAAACTCGGCAAGGCCAAGGCCGACCGCCGCAAGTCCAACGCGGGCGACAAAAAGGCGACCGACACGCCCCGTGAAGACAAGGCGCCGGCCAGCAACGTGGCAAAGCCCGATGAGATCAAGAATCCGCCGCGGCCGCTCGATCCGCTGAACAGTCGAACGTAACGAGATCGGAAGCCTGGCGTGTGGGATCTGTGAAGGTCATGGGTTGGTTCGTGCCCCACGGCCTCCTGCGACCGCAGATCGTTGTATCGTCGCCACGATGGGTTCATGGGTTGGTAGTCGGCTCGCGGTGCTTGCCGTGGTCATCTCCGCCGCGACCGGCTGCGGGTTGATCGTCGGCATCGAAGACTACAAGCTCACAGAACCGCCTCTATCTGCTCTCGAGCCTTCGGTCGGCACTCTGCGGCCGAGCTTCGACCCCGACATCCTAGGTTACGCACTCGACCTACCACTCGGAGCATTAGCCGTGATGATCAAGCCGACACCGGGGACCGATGGGGCGACGATCACAGTGAACGACGAGGACTCCGCCAGCGGAGCGTTCTCTTCGCCCATCACGCTCGCCTTGGGTCCCACTCCGATCAACGTTGCGGTCACCGCCAATGGCGTGACCCGCACCTACCGGATCGACGTGTCACGAGGCGCCGGCCTGAGCCAGTCGGTGTTTGGCAAGGCGAGCAACAGCGGCGCGACCGATCGACTCGGACTCGCGGTGGCGCTCGATGGCGACGTCATGGTGGTTGGGGCACTCGGTGAGGACTCGTCGGCCGTCGTCATCAACGGCGACGAGGCCGACGATGCCGCCGCGGACTCCGGCGCGGTTTATGTCTACCGGCGCACCGGAACAATCTGGGAGAAAGAGGCCTACCTCAAGGCGCCCAACACCGACGCTGGCGATGGCTTCGGTCAGGCGCTCGCTCTCGACGGTGACGTCCTCGTGGTCGGTGCCCCAGGCGAGGATTCGATCGCGACGGGCGTGGGCGGCAACCCGGCCGATAACACCTCTGCTGGTGCTGGCGCGGCTTACGTGTATCGGCGCACTGGCACCACGTGGGCGTTCGAGGCCTACCTCAAGGCGTCCAACACCGACGCTGGCGATGGTTTCGGCAATGCGGTGGCGATCGCCGGCAACACGATCGCGGTAGGTGCGCCTTCCGAGGATTCGTCCGCGGCAGGCATCAACGGCAACCAGACGGATAACACCGCTGGCTCGGCGGGGGCGGTCTACGTCTTCACCCGGGTTGGCTCGGCGTGGGGCCAGCAAGCGTACGTGAAGGCGTCGAACGCTGGCGGCGGCGATAAGTTCGGAACCTCGGTCGCGCTAAACAGCAACACGCTCGCGGTAGGCGCACCAGACGAGGACAGCAGCAATCGTGACAACGAGTCCGACAACGCTACCTCTGAGGCCGGTGCTGTGTACGTGATGACTCGCAACGGCGTGACCTGGAGCCAAGCCAGTTACGTGAAGGCTCCCATTCTCGACGCTAGCGACCGATTCGGCGCCAGCGTGGCCGTACGCGGCGACGACTTGGCCGTCGGCGTCCCAGGGGACGACTCGAGCGCCCGCGGGGTTGGCGGGAACGACAGCGATGACTCGACGAGTGACGCGGGGGCAGTCCGCGTCTTCACTCGAAACGGTGGCAACTGGACGGAACAGGCTTACCTCAAGGCGACCGGCGTCAGCGCGGGCGATGAGTTCGGCGCCCGCGTCGCGCTCGACGCCCGCCTCGGCGAGGCAGTGCTGGTGGTGGGCTCGCCGTTCGAGGACGGCAGCGTCGCGGTCGTCAACGGCACCGTCGACGACTCGCGTGCAGACTCCGGCGCCGCGTATGTCTTCGTCCGCGCCGCCAGCTCGTGGTTCGCAGTCGCCTACCTCAAGGTCGCCAACCCCGGCAGCGGCGATGGGGCCGCATTCATTGCCGTGTCCGGTGCGCGAGTTGTGGTGGGTGCACCCGGTGAAGACTCGGGGGCAACCAACCTCGCCCCGCCACTTCCGTCAACCCCCGACGAGGCCAAGCCCGACAGCGGCGCCTTCTACACCTTCGAGTGAGGAACCTATGCCCGCTCCGATGAGCTCACGATCTGTGGGACGTCTCGCCGGGATGGTGGTGGCAATGCTCGTTGCCCTCCCTGCCCATCGAGCGGTAGCGCAGTCTAACAAGGCCGCGGCCGTGGCTGCCTATGACGAGGCCAAGCGTCTGATGGCCGGCGGCAAGTTTGCCGAGGCGTGTCCCAAGTTCGAGGCTAGTTACAATGCGGATCCCCAGCTCGGCACCTTGCTCAACCTGGCTGACTGTCATGAGAAGATCGGTCGGATCGCGACCGCCTGGGCGGAGTACAACGAAGTCGTCGAGACCGCCGGTAAGCGCGATGACCCCCGGGAGGAGTACGCGCGCGGCCGCGCCGAGTTCCTCGCGCCGCGACTCTCGCATCTGGTGATTCGCGGTCCCGCTGACCCGCTCGTCGGACTGGTGGTTCGCAATGACGGCGTCGACGTCACCGCGCTTCTCGGCAACTCGCTTCCTGTGGACCCGGGTACGCACACGGTCACGGCCGAGGCAACCGGACGCGAATCCTGGAAGGCCAGCGTGACCATTCAAGGTGAGCGCGACGCCGAAGAGATCGCGGTACCCGCGCTCGCGGAAGCCAAGAGGGACACGCCTCATGAGCCCGATCGCTCGCGCGTGGTGATCGACTCCAGCCGACGCACCAACCGACGCATCCTCGCGGCGGCCAGCAGCGGCGTCGGCCTGGTCGCCACCGGGATCGGTCTTTACTTCGGCAACAAGGCGTTCGATGACTGGGACGCCAGCCGAGCCCCCGGGCTCTGCGATCCGGAAAACGTGTGCAGCATGAAGGGTCAGACGCTGATCGACAGTGCGAACAGCGCCGCTCTGAAGGCCAACATCTTCGTGGGTATCGGCGTCGCGGGCCTCGTCGCCGGCGCGGTCCTCTGGTTCACCGCGCCGGACGCCGAGCGCCGGGTCGAGGGGAGCCAATCGCCGGTGTCGTTCGCTCCCGTCATTTCAGACAGCTCGGTGGGCGGCGTGTTCAGCGGCCGCTTTTGACGCTAGTCGCCCTCGGAGGTCAGTGCAAGATGTAGACGGAGCCGCCCTCGACTGCGCTGTTGTCGGCTTGGTTGCCGCCGATACCGGTGGCTGCGCTGTCCTCGAGGTGAGCGCTGACCGCGAGGGTGTCACCCCATAACGCGAGCGAGCTCCCGAACGCGTCGCCGGTCCCCGTGTTGGAGGCCTTGAGATAGGCCCGCTGCGACCAGACCCAGGCACCACCGGTAACTTCGCCGAGCGCGTACACGTAGACGGCGCCACTGCCGGATGCGCTGTTGTCCGCCTGATTGCCGCCGACGCCGGTGGCCGCGCTGTCCTCGCTGGTGGCGCCGACTGCAAAGGTGTCGCCCCAGAGGGCGACGGAGTCTCCGAACCGGTCACCGGCCTGCGGATTGGAAGCCTTGATGTAAACCGGTTGCGACCAGGTCGTGCCGGTGCGCGTGAAGACGTAAACAGCACCGCTTGCGGCTGCGCTGTTGTCGGCCGGGTTGGCGCTCGCGCTGGCCTCGCCGAAGGCGCCGACTACGAGTGTGTCACCCCACACCGCGACCGAGAACCCGAAGTAATCGCCGGCCCCCGTATTTGAGGCCTTGAGGTAGGCCTGCTGCGACCAGGTCGTGCCGGTGCGCGTGAAGACGTAGCCGGCGCCGCTATTCGCGGCGGTGTTGTCGGCCTGGTTGCCACCGACACCGGTGGCCGCGCTTGCCTCGCTCATCGCACCGACCACGAGGGTGTCGCCCCACAACGCAACTGACCTCGCGAACAAGTCGCCGGCCCCCGTGTTGGAGGCCTTGAGGTAGGCCTCCTGCGACCAGATGGTGCCGGTGCGCGTGAAAACGTACACGGCGCCGCTGTCCGCGGCGGTGTTGCTGGCCTGGTTGCCACCGCCGCCGGTGGCGGCGCTGTCCTCGTTGAGGGCGCCGACCGCGAGGGTCTGACCCCACAGCGCGACCCTGTACCCGAAGTAGTCGCCGGCCCCCGTGTTCGATGCCTTGAGGTAGGCCTCTTGCGACCACGTGGTGCCGGTGCGCGTGAACATGTAAACGGCGCCGCTGTCCGCGGCGGTGTTGTCAGCCTGGTTGCCGCCGCTGCCGGTAGCCGCGCTGTCCTCGCCGAAGGCGCCAACGGCGAGGGTGTCGCCCGACAGTGCGAGTTGGATCCCGAAGAAGTCGTAGGCCGCGGTGTTGGAGGCCTTGAGGTAGGCCTGTTGCGCCCAGGTGGTTCCGGTGCGCGTGAAGATATAGACGGCGCCGCTGCCCGCCGCGCTGTTGTCCGCCTGGTTGCCGCCGACGCCGGTGGCTGCGCTTTCCTCAAGGTACGCGCCGACCGCGAGGGTGTCACCCGACAACGCGACCGAGGTTCCGAAGTAGTTGCTCGCACCCGTATTGGAAGCCTTCGCGTAGGCCTGCTGCAGCACCGCGCTCGCGCGCGTCACATTCAGCGTGTAGGTCCGCTGGGCGCCGCCGGGCGCGGTCACGGTGATCGCGATCGGCGTCAGCCCGAGGTTAAGCGAGATCGGCGCCGTCGGTGTGCCCGCGGTCGCCGGGCCCCCGCCGATGGTGATCGTCGAGCCGGCGTACAGCGGCGTTACCGAGATCTGGAGCCGCTGCAGCCACAGCCCGACATCGAGCGAGTACGTCGAGTTCGTCGGATTGAACGTCGGCAACAACGGAGTGCTTACCGCTCCGCTCCCGTAGGACAGCGTGATTGACGCTAGCGCGTCGATGCCACGAAACACGCCCACGTCGTACGTCCGCGCCGGACGCGTCTGGGGCGTAACGACCACGGCGGTGGGGTTGTTGCCGTCGACGAGCGCGCCCTCGCTCGACAAGCTCCCCGAGGGTACGTCGGCACCGTCGATCGTGATGCGAGCGCGACCGGGCGTCAGCAAGGTAGGCGTCCACGCCAGGGTTGAGGTGGTGACAGGCAAGCCGGTCTCGTAGCTCGTGATGGCCGGATCGAACGTCGGCACGAGCGTGTCGCTGGACGGCGTCAGGCTCGCCAGCGCGTCGACGCCGCGGTGGACGTGGACGCGGTAGATCTGGGCCGCACCGCTTGTGGCGACCACGACAATCTCCACGTCGCGGCTGCCCGGCGTCAGCGCCAGGAGCGGTGACGTGGCTGCGGAGACGATCTCGGTGTCGTCCACCGTGATCGTGGTGCCGTCGGGTACCGCCGCGGTCGGCGTGAACGCCACGTCCGGCTCTGCCAGGACGAGATCGAGGTGGTACTCGGTCACGTTCGGCTCGAACGGTGGGTCGAACATACCGGCCGTGGTGATCAGCGCAGAGAGCGTCGCATTGTCGTTCGGCGTCGCGTCCGTCGCCGTCGCGGCATCGGTCGGAGCATCGTCGCCGCCACCGCCGCAGCCGACAGCCAAGGCTACGATGACCGCCCACGACCGGAGCAACCATCGGCCGTCACGAAATTCCGCTGCCGGTCTGTCACTCAGCCCCAACCTCATCGCCATCGGACACGAATATCCGCGTCTCACGGCGACGTCAACCGTGATCTCGGTGCTCGTGCAGAAGCCGTCGGCGGTGGGAATCAAGCCGTAGTCCTCGGGCTCGAGACCGAGCTCGACAAAGCCGAACGTGGGCGAGACGCGGAGGTCGCCGAGGTCCGTGAAGACGGCCGTCGCAATCGACGGCGCGTAGAGGAGATGACCGTTCCCGGTGACGACGGTCGCGGCCCTCGCAATCGTGATGAAGTCGGCGCGCGCGGGGCTGGTGGTGGTGGTTTGCCTCTGCCTTCGCTTGCGTGAACATCCGATCTTCGAATGCTTTCGCGTCATCGGTCCGGGCGCGAGTGGGGAGGCCAAGCGTCTCGCGGACATTGTCCTGAAGCCGGTTGATTCCGTCGAGAAGCCTCAACTGGTGGTAGTGGATGACCGATCCGTACGCCTTCTGATTCTCGATCGTGTCGACAACGGGCTCGAGACCGCGCCCTCGCAGGAGTTCCCAACGGAGCGATCCGCGAAACTTGTCTGCGTCGCTCAGCAGGATTGGTTGCCGTGCACGCTCCAACGCCTCGCGCGCTTCCTTCACCGGCTTCTGCATTCCCTCACGAGTCACACGGTCGGCCCGATGTCCGGTCTTGTGCATCCATTTCCAGTACTCGTCGGTTGCACGCGCGCACGCCTTCGCCTCGCTCAGGAATCGGCCGTACATCTCTCCAAACTTCGAGAGCTGCTGCTCGCGCATCTGCACGACTTGCGCTTCGCGTTGTTGTGCAAGCGCTTGCCTTTGGATCTCGATGTGTGCGGCGAAGAGGCCTTCTGCCGTCGAACGCCCCCCTGAAGCGAGCGCCTTGTGCGCGCGATCGATCGCATCGACTTTCCACTTTGCGAGTTCGCCCACGGTGTACGTACTGGCGTCGTTGTCCACGAGCCGACCGCAGCTGTTGCATAACCAGATCGCGTTTGCGGGAGACCTACGCTCTTGCAGTGTCAGCTTCGTGTCGTACCGTGGACCACCAAGCGCAGCAGCGGTGATGTGCGCTCCAACACCGACGTTGCTTCCACCCTTCTGCTTGCTCGGACCGGACGTAGGCGACTGACACGCGGGGTTAGAACAGCGGTGGCCGACCTCGTGCCCTATCTCCCGAAGGACCAGCAACGAGAAGTCATCCTGGTTGCGCCGCGGAGCTGTGGGCGATGCTTTCTTGGGCTTCGGCGCGGGACGACGCAGCGCCCCTTTTGCCTTCCCAGTCTTCGTCCGCGGCTTCGCCTTTTTGACCACCGGACTCAGAATACCGGGGCGACGCGGTGGGCTAATCCTCGTCGGCATCGCCATCGCGGTTCCCATCCTGCTCGGGCGAAGCTGTTTGAGCGCCACGGTCACGGGCGTATTCCTCAAGACGGCGATCAAGAAGCACGAAGGCTGACTCCTCTTCGATCTTGAGCCCAAGCCGTTCGTCCACCAGCGCGAACGTCATCGCGAGCATCTCGGCCGCTGAGTCCAAGACCCGATAGTTGGGCGAGAACGACTTGATCTCCGGAATGCGGTGATAGCGATGCAGAGGGTTGCCACAGGTCCTCAGATTGAAGCGCGCAATGTGGTTCCACATGGCGTGCGCTTCGGCACTCAGCGGCGAGTAACGCAGCCGATAGAAGTCGAGGAGCTTCGCTTCATCGGCCATCTCGCGGATCGAGACGTCCGCCCAGTTCCCAACGTTGACCTCAGTCAGCCACGTGTATCGCTGCGAATCGATCCACGCTTCCATGGAGCGCGTGTGCTCATCCTCGACACCGCGCGCCTTGAGATGCTCGAGCAATAGCTTCTCCTGCCCGAGACCGTGGAGCACGAACTGTCGTGAACGCTCTTCCGGCTTGAGCGTGATCCACGCCAGCGTGATGTGAATGTCCGCCATCGCGCGTAGCAGCACTCCAGCCAGGTCTGGCGTCCAGGCGGGCGCGTTGTCGGCGATCCCGATGGCCAACGCGCATTGCCTTGCCAACAGCGCTCCGATCACCTCGTGAACCTCTCGGCGAGTCAGATCGAGAGGAAACACCTTCCATCGCGCTTCAAGCTCCTGCTTCACTCGGTCGGCGTACAGCTTCGCCGTGTCGAGCAACCAGTCGCTGGGGGCTGTCATTGGTTCCCCGCGGGCGAACAGGGCTCGAGCTCGAGGCCGCGATTCCAGAAGTATCGCGGCCACTCCGAGGTTGGCACCTTGATCGTTAGACCGTTGAGCGCGGCCCGCACGGAACTGGCGACGCGCTGTGATTTGTCCGTATCTGGATACCGCTCTACCTCGGGAAAATCAGCGAGAGCCGAATCGGCTAGAACCTTCAGCCAGCCGCCGGTGCATGCGAGATAAACGGCCGTAGCTTGAGTTCTCATCGCATCGACGTCCGCACGCGATCCGAGAAGCAGACCTACGACACGCTTCAGAGACGAGATGTCCCCCTTCGCTTCCGCGGGCAGTGCGAAGGCGAGAGGGTGGCCCGGGTAGTGCTCATGCAAAGCACCGAGTGCGAGCGCTAATTCGTCGGCAACGCCGTTCTTGAGGACGGCGGCGATGAATTGTGGTCTGGAATCCTCGGCAAGCGTCCCGAAGCTGCTGATTGCTGCGCACCAACCGAGCGACGCGTCAGTCTCCTGGAAGGCCTGAGCAACAAGGCGCGCGACTTCGGCGCCTCGCGCGAAGCCGAGTCGATCGTGAAGCAAGGCAATCCAGAGAAACTCAGGCGCCAAGGACTCGATCCACCTGACGTCGGAGATCCCGAGTTGGGCCATGGGCGGAATGAACCGCTTGCCGACCCGCTTGTGGTCACCAAGGACCGCCTTCGGCTTGGCTGGCTTCCTCTCGTTCTTCTTCGAGTCAGTCATGCGGGGATCATCATCACGAACAGGCCGGCCGGCTCACCCGATGTTGCCGAAGGATCATGAACGCGCGCAGCGAGAATCCTTGATGCGCGGACCATAGAGGTGGTTCATGCCCCTCTACTTTTATCGATTCTCACGATCGAACGCCTCTTCGGCACCAAGCGCCTTGTCCCAGATCGCTTCGAACTCGGCGGGCGCAATCTCGGCGGGATCGAAGTCGGGGTTACTCCCGATCTCCGCGAGCGCAGGCACTGGATGCTCTCCGAGCCGAGTGAAGCCGAACGTGCCTCTGGCGTTGGCGTAGCCCAGCCGCCCGTCGGCGAACACCTCGACCTTTCGAACCTCCCATCGCTCGCCATCGAGCTCGCTGTACAGAGTGATCGGGTCCTCCAGGACCAGGCTCGAGTGCTTCCACTTGACGCGGATGAAAGTATTCGGAGGATCGGCCGTAAGTGCACGCTCGGCGTGACAGAGCTGGTGAACGTAGCCGTGGAACTTCGATCGAACGAGCATGTCGTAATCGAAGAACTTCTCGAAGAAGTAGCGAGGGTCCCGAAGCTCCGGCGGATAGGCGTACAAGTCTCCCTCGTCTCCTCGCTCGGAGATCCAATCGGATGGTTGCGCCGCGTCGACGAACTCGAAAGCCTTTGGGTTGAACAACGTGGGCTCGCCAGCGTCGCTGATGATTCGAAGCCAGTCGTTTTCAATCCCGAGGACGCGGTACACGTTCCCGACGGTGAACTGGGGGTACGCCTTTGACCACCCTGTTTTCAGTCGCACTTTCATCTTTGGTTTCGAGGGGCGAAGCAAAGCCCCTTAAGCTGCGAACGTTGTACATCACCGCGCACCTGCCGGTTCCTGTTCCTGACGCCTCGCACAGCGCCCCACCTCGCCACGGGATTTCAGGATGCTCGGAGATTCCGAGCAACGTGCTATCGTTCCAAGGATGGCGCGAGCCGAAGAGCACATCCAGGCGCTGCTGAGCCTGCCGGTCGAAGACCGCGCGCACGCTGCGAAGCTCTTGCTCGACAGCCTCGATGACGAAGCCGCAGATCCGGAGGCGGAAGCGGCTCGTACAGGCGAGCTAACGCGTCGCGCCCGCGCGCTGGCCGATGGAACAGCCGAGCTTGTAGACGCGGGCGAGGTTCGCCGTCGCATTGCCACGCGCCTTCGCTACGTCCGCGGTCAGTGACCGGCTTGATCGCACGGAAGCGGTCCGTGACTTGCGGGGGACTACCAGGGTGATCGTGAACTTCCGATTTTTTCAAGAGGCGCTCGTCGAGTACGAGGACGCGATCGAGTACTACGAACGAGCGCAGGCGGGTTTGGGCGACACCTTCATCCGTGATGTTGAAGAGGTTCTCGCCCTTACGTTGGAGTTCCCGCACATGGGCTCCCCTGTCGGGGGCACTCCACCCGAGCTGAACGTCCGGCGACGTCTCGTGCGGCGATTCAGCGTAGAGATCGACTACGTGCAGACGGGCGATGCGCTGGTCGTCATCGCGGTGTTTCATTCCAAACGACGGCCCGGCTATTGGCGCGCTCGTCTCGAGGGCTTGCGCTAAGCCCGAGCAGGGCCGTTCTTGTTCGCTTCATCGCGAGTTCGATGGGCTCCACGGTGCACTGTGACGACGCCGAAGAAGCGAACCAGCATCTTGTTCCAGGGTCGTTCGGCCAAACTTCTATAGCGACAACCGCTCGGTCGGAACGTTCGTGCTGCAAGGGCCATCGATGCCGCGACCCGTGCGCGTGTTCACGTTGAGAGATCGGCCGAAGCGGGGAGTTCGTCCGGCGTTGGGACTCTCGAAGGTGACACTGCGACGCCAGCATGAAACATTTCCAGGAATTCTTCGTCCGTGACCGGGCGATCCTCGTACGGATACCCATCATCGATGATCCAGCGATCGTCGACGCGCTCCAATCTGTGATACGGCCCGACCAGCGTGCAGTTAGGCGGATAGATCTCGCGAATGAAAGGCGATGCTTCAACATCGGCCCTGAGAAACGCAACCCCGCGAGCGGAGCGGATGAACCACGGGTGCATCCCAAATGCATCAAACTGCTTGTCGATGATGGAGCTGCACGGCTTGGGCTCGACCGATGGCTCCTGTTGCCGTGGTGCGACTCATTCGCGTCGGCGCCAATTTAGCGTTTCGCCTTGTCGGGATTACGCACACGGATCGTCGGCTTCTCGTGGACCCGGTCGTCCGGGACGAACACCACGCGCATCCCCCAACCTGAGTAGGTCGTGATCACGCGACCAAACTCCGCCCAGGTCAGCTCCCGATCGTCGATCTCGATCACAGGGGGGTTCCCCGGCGTCGCTGATGAGTCGAACGTAGTCGCTCGCGACTTCAAGGACCCGATACACGTTGCCGGGGGTGAGTTCCGGATACGCCTTGGACCAACCTTGTTTGAGTCGAACCTTCATCGCTCCCTCCTGGGTGGCTCGGGGTTCGACGACGGGCATGTCTTGCACCACCACGCGGGTGGAGCCGGGCTCGGGCGTGAGGACACCATCTTGAGTAGTTGCCTCACCGGAGAGCTTGGCGCGCCACTCGATGTCCTCCGGTTGGTCGTGACTAGCGATGGCGGTCTCCTCGCGGCGTCGCGACGGAGCGAGGAGATCGAAGTAGAGGAACCACTCGATGCACGCGTTGAGGGCGTTTCGCTTGAGTTCCAACCAGAACGTATGGAGCGACTGATCGTCGATCTCGTAGATGCGAGCGCAGACGCCAAGACCTTCAGAGCCGCGTTCGAGCACGCGAACGATGCTCGGAATGCCATCCGACGTTCGCGGGTGGCTCCAAATGCCGCCACTCGTCAGGCACGCACCGACAAACTGATCGAGTGCGTCGGTACGCCACGGGTCGCGCGAAAACAGTTCCGGAATGTCAGCCGTGCCGTGACTCCCGTCGCTGTCGTCCTCGGTCATCGGGACTTCCTCATTGGCACGACGCGACCTTCTTGCTTCGCGCCGAGTCCGAGGCCAGCGCGCAGCTTCGGCGAGAACGTTCGGCGCACGTAGTGATCGTAGAACCGCTTCGTGACCATCGGCGACGAGTGACCGACGGCCGCGCTCACCTCATCGAGCGACGCGCCGCGCGACAGGTGACGGGTCACGAAGCCGTGCCGCGTTGCCGGGTACCAGGTCATCGTCGGCTTGAGCAGTACTTCGCGCGCACCGACGTGCTTCGGCGCGGCCTCTTCCCAGCAAGACTCGATGTACTCCTTGCGGTAGGAGAGGCCCTTGCGACGCGCGCACGGGAACACGGGCGCCTCGGGGCCGGCGCCTTGCGCTTCGCGCTGCTCGATCCATGGACCGAGGAACTC
>JAYUYE010000580.1:0-4048 GCA_043752985.1 Myxococcales bacterium | reverse complement strand
CGCGAGCGGCGGCGTGACCGCGAGATCACGCGCGACCAGCTCGTCGAGCCACCTCGCGTAGACCGCGGTCTCGATCGCGAAGGGCGCGCGCTTCCACTGCGCACCGAGCGTGACGTGCCACGCCTGCTCGAGCCCGAGTGTCGGCGTGCCGAACACCGCGCTGGTGTCGTTCGCCGCGCGCGCCTGGTGATAGCGACCGCCGTCGGCGCGCACGATCGCCTCGTCGGTGATGCGCAGCTGGACCGAGCCGCGCGGGTCCGGCGTGTACAGGATCTGCTGCGTCCCGATGCCGGGGGTCTCGCCGATTCGCGGCGTGAGGCGATCGGCGTCGAGCATCCATGCATCGAACCGGCCGCCGAGCGTCGCGGAGACCCGACCGCGGCGCAGATCGATCGCCGCATGCCCCGCAGCGTCGAGCGTGGTCGAGTGCCAGCGGTCGGCGGACACATCGTCGCCGGGCGGCTGCCCGAAGATTCGCGGATCGCCCTCGCGTGCGGGAATCGTCAGCGAGCCGCGGCGCCGGAGCTCCGCCAACTCGAGGTCGACATCGAGCCCGATCGCGAGGTCGACGCCTTCGGCAAGCCGGGTCTGCTGCTCACCGCGCACGCCGCCGACCCACAGCCGACTCGCATGACTCGCCGGGATCAGGCCGACCGCGAGGTCGTAGTCCGTGGTGTCGCGGCCGATCCACAACGTCGCGCGCTGCGGTCCGACGTCGCGCTGGCGCTTCAGCGTGATCTGCGCGCGGATGCTGCGCTGCGCGACGACCTCGGAGGTCTCGGTCGCCGGATCGTCGGACGAGAGCGTTCGCTCGAGCCGATCGTCGGCGGCCAGCACCCACCCGGTGACCTCGGTGTCGCTGGCCACCTTGCCGCGCGTCATGACCTGCACATCGCTCCAGGTCGGCAGCGGTGCGTTCGGGGCGAGCTCGGACGGTTCCGCGATGATCGCGACCGCGCGATCGAGCCAGCTGCCGCGCATGGCCGCTGCCGTGGTCAGTGGTCCGAGCGTGAGCCGACCGGCCGCGCTCGCGTCGAGGACATCCGCCTGCAGCCGCCACGCCGGAATCGTCGCGGGATCCGCGAGCCCGATGTCGATCACGCCGCCGATCGCGCGGCCGCGATCGCCGCCGAACGCAGCCGGCGTCAACCGGATGTCGCCGACGAGATCGTTGCCGACGGCCGCGCGATATCCGCCGAGGTGGTAGAGCGCGGGCACCGGCACGCCGTCGACGAACACCCGGGTGTCGCGCGGAGCGGCGCCCCACACCACGATCTCCGACGAGCCTGCGGGTGGACGCGCGACCGCGGGCAAGGCCTGCACGACCTTCGCCGCATCACCGCCGCCGGGGACGGCGCGCGCGAGCTTCGCGTCGATCTTGGTCTCGCCTGGCGCCGTCGGTGCGATGTCGACGATCTCGATCCGCTCGCCGCCGGCTTCCTCCGCTGGATCGACTTCGATGACCACATCGAGATCGCCGACGAGCGTGATCGGGGTCTTCGCCGTGGTCAACCAAGGCGCGCTGACGTCGATCACGTAGCGGCCGCGGGGCAGAGTCACGGTGAACCGGCCATCGTCATCGGTCGCGAGCAGCTCGTTACCGACCGCGATCACCGCGCCCGCCACGGGCTCCTTCGTCGCGCGATCGATCACGCGCCCGCGCACCGCCGGCAAGGCCTGTGCCTGTGCGGCGCCGGCGATCATGATCACCGCGAGCGCGAACCGCTTCACAGCGAGAACCGAAGCGCGAACGTGCCGGCACCGGCGCCGTGCCACTGCGCCGGCGGCAGTGGCAGCCGGACGACGTCCTCGGGCGTCGAGATGCCGCGGACCGCAGCTCCCTCGACCAGCACATCGGTGCGATAGACCGCGACCGTCCACCGCGCGTTCGGGGCACCGCACATCGAGCGAGCGTCGACGCGCACGATGTACTCACCAGCAGGCGGCGGCATCGTCCAGAGCACGTTCTCGTTCGGCTCGGGTTCGCGACGGCAGTCTTGATTGCCATCGTGGTCCAGCCGGCCGTGCTTCGTGTACTCCGCCGGGTCAACCGGCTCGCCAGGAACCGGCGGCTTCATCGTGTTCGGCTTTCCCGACCATGCCTCGCCACCGTCAGGTGCCACCACGTGAAGGTCGAGATCCGCGGCGCCAGTCCAGCTCAGAGCGATCACGAGCTCGCCGGTCGGCGGGGGACGCTCCGCGGCGACCAGCATCGTCGAGCCGAGCGCGCCGAACCGGCCCGTCTCATCCGCAGCGGCGACCTGCATCACGAACGGTCCCGGCTCGAAGTTCTCGGCGAGCCGGAACACACCGGTTGCGGTCGGGAATCCCGGCGTATCGCCGCCCGGTACTCCGGCAGGCACGAGCCACGCGCCGTCGAACCCTTCGATTCCGATCACCGCCGCGCGTGCGGCCGGTTCGAGCACACCGCGAACCTCCTCGGTGCGCGCTGCGATCTCGACGCGCGCGCTCAGCGTAGCCACGGCAATCGTCGCCGGACCGCCCTCGTCGCGCGGGAACGGTCCCTCGCGGAACTGCGCGCCCTCGACCCGGAAGACCGCGTCGAACGCCGGATCGGAGCTCGCCGCGTCACACGCGCCGAGGAGCGCGAGCAGCCCGAGCACGCGCATCAGAACCCCACCTGCGCCCGCAGCGTCAGTCGGTCCGCCTCGCGCGTGATCGGCAAGCCGGTATCGTCGCGACCGAACGGATTGCGCTCGTGGTCGTACTCGACGACGAACCGCGCCTCGTTCCAGCGAGCGGCGGCCATGACCGCCAGCGTCGAGAACACCTGATCGACACCGACGATCGGCAGTCCGACGCGCTCGTTGCGATCGCGGTCCGCGTTGTAGCGGTCGTATCGCGCACCGACCATCGCGTGGCTCGTGATGTTCTGCACGAACCCGACCGCAAAGCCGAGGTGCCGCAGATCGCGGCTCGCGGCGATCGGGTCCGCGTAGATGATCCCGCGATCGAGGTTCGTCGCGATCGCGACCTCGGCGAACGCGGTGCCGTTGCCGATCTTGCAGAAGCACCAGTGCAGCTGGAGGTCGCCGCCGATCGCCTGCCGATCGAACGCCTCTGACGGTGTGCCGGGCGAGCCGCGGACGACGCGCAGCTCGGTGCTCGCATTGACGAGCCCGTCGTTGTTATCGTCGACCCACTGCAGGCCCTCCTTGATCGGAGGGTCGCCGGGATGCAGGCCCGATCCCGCGAGCGCGGAGACGCCTGCCTCGACGCGGAACTTGCGCGGGCCCTCGATCACCGCGCCGATCCGTCCGACGAGCTCGTAGCTCGCCGCCGGATCGCGGCCGCGCCACTGCGCATCACCGACCGGCGCGCCGTTCATCACCGCCACCGCCCACCGCGCGATGCCGTACTGCCCGAACGCCATCACCCCGGCGTCGTAGTTGCCGGGGATCAACGCCCGCGCGAACGTCGGGGGTTCGAGGAACGGCTTCTCGCGCTCGCTCGCGGGAACCTCGGCCCCGAACGGCGTCTTGAACAGGCCCGCGGTGATCCCGACGATCGGCGGTCCGCGCTCCGGGTACACGTAGCCGACCTGCGCGCCGATGAGGCGTGCGGCGGCGCCGTCCATCGTGTTGCCATCGAGCTCGAGCGATCCCAGGATGCCGTCGCGGCGAGCATCGGCGCGCAACCGGCCGCGCCGGATCAGGAACCGCTCGTCGTTGAGCGGCTCCCCGGTCGTCGGCTCGAGCTCGTCGAACGAGTCCTCGCTCCACGCGACCGAGTCCGCCTGAATGTACCCGGTGAATGCGACCTGCCAGCCGTGCTGCGTGATCGCCGGCCGCAGAGGCTCAGGATCCGCGGCAGCCGGCGCCGCGCCGAACACGACTACGGCAACGGCGGCAAGGACCCATCCGAGTTGAGGAGCGTCGGGTGCGAGTCCTTGTAGATCTTCTGCGCCGTGGTGCACGCGTTGATGATCTCGTTGTAGGTCGTCGGGTTGGTGAAGCACGAAGCGTCAGGTGGAGCAGCGTCGACGCCGGCATCGACCACGACCGGGGCATCGATGTTAGCTGGCTTG
>JAYUYE010000579.1:0-4049 GCA_043752985.1 Myxococcales bacterium | reverse complement strand
TTCGGTCACGACGGCATCGCGGCTGCGCGGCACATCGTAGGTGGTGATCCGGGAGCTCGCCTTCTTGCTCATCTTGTCGGTCTGGGACGCCGCATCCTTCGGCAGCGGGAAGCGATCCGGCGCCCGCGCGACGGCAACCTCGGCCTCGGCGACCGATACGATCGGACCACCACCACCGAGAGCTCCGGCGGCGACACCGACGACGACGACAGTCTCGAGCAGGGAGCGGCGCATGACACGATTCTAGCCCTTGCCCGGCCTCCGCGCCGGTGGCTAGTGTCGCGCCGAGGGAACCCTTCCATGCGCACGCTCCTCGTCACGATGATCCTGCTCGCCGCCTGTGGTGGCGACGATGCACTCGACCTCGCCACGCCCGACAACTGCAATCCGCTCGGCGGATCGCGGTGCATCGCACCCTGGCCCTCCTCCGTCTTCGAGGTCGACGACGCGACCACCGAGACCGGCCGCCGGCTCGCCGTTGGCGAGACCACGCTGCCGACCAACATCGACAACATCGCGTTCGATCCGGCGCCGTACAACCGGCACGACGGGTTCTCGTCGTCCGCGCCGGTGATCACCGCGTTCGAGACCGGCATCGATGGCTCGAACCTCGTCTATCACCCGAACTACGCCGCGAGCCTCACGCCCGCGAGCCCGACCGTCTTGATCGACATGTCGACCGGCGAGCTGGTGCCGCACTTCGCCGAGCTCGACGCCCGCGCGACCGATACGCCGGCGAGCCAGACCCTGTTCCTCCGCTCCGCGAAGATGCTCAAGGGCAGCACGCGCTACGTCGCCGCGATCAAGAAGACGCTCAAGGCCAAGGGCGGCGGTGAGCTCCCGATCTCCGCGGGCTTCCAGGCGATCCTCGATGGCGAGAAGACCACCCACCCGCTGCTCGAGAAGGTCCGCCCTCGCTACACCGAGATCTTCGCCGCGCTCGAGGCGAAGGGCATCGCGAAGACCGATCTCGTCGTCGCGTGGGACTTCACGACGCAGTCGCGCGCCACCGTCCGCGCCGATCTGCTCGACGCTCGCACCGTGACGCTCGCGATGGCCGGCACCGCCGGCGCCGCGCTCAACTTCACCTCGACCGACACCGTGCAGACCGACACGCGGATCGCGCGCCGGATCGACGGCACGTTCGACACACCGCTGTTCCTGTCGAACCAGACCGCGACGATCACCACGAAGCTCCTGCGCGGCGCCGACGGCAAGCCGATGGCGAGCGGGCTCTATCGCGTGCCCTTCACGGCGATCATCCCGCAGTGCGCGCTCACCGCGACCGCACCGGTGCCGATCATGATCTACGGCCACGGCCTCCTCGGCGAAGGTACCCAGGCGGCCAGTGGTGGAACGCGCAGCGCGGCCTCCGAGGTCTGCGCGATCGCGATCGGCACCGACATGCGCGGCATGGCGGCGATGGACGTCCCGAACGTCGTCACCGCGCTCAACGATGGGAACCAGGGTGCGCTGATCTTCGACGTCCTGATCCAGGGAATGATGAATCACATTGCCCTCGTCCAGATCGCGCGTGGTCCGATGGCGCAGCGCCTGTTCCTCGACGGCACGCGCCAGCTCGCCGATCCGGACAAGGTTTACTACTACGGCATCTCGCAGGGCGGGATCATGGGCACCACGGTGTGCGCGATCGATCCGGAGATCAAGCGCTGCGTCGTCCAGGTCGGCGCGATCAACTACTCGTTGCTGCTCGAGCGCTCGCGCGACTGGCCGCGCTACCGCACCACGTTGATCGGCGCGTACCCGGATGCGATGGACGTCGCGATCATGCTCAACGTCATGCAGCAGGAGTGGGATCGCACCGAGCCGACCGCCGTTGCCGACGTGATCACCGGCCAGGGGTTCCCGAACACGCCGCCGAAGCAGGTCTTCATGCAGATGGCGATCGCCGACGACGAGGTCTCGAACCTCGCGAGCGAGTACCAGCTCCGCACGATGGACATCCCCGTGGTGACGCCCTCGCCGTACATCCCGTGGGGGGCAACGCAGACTGCAGGGCCGGCCACGAGCGGCATGGTGATCTACGACTTCGGCCTCGGTGCCACGATCCCGAACACGAACGAGGCGCCCCCCGATAACGATGTCCACTCGAGTGTCCGCAACAAGAAGGCGACGACGGACATGATGAAGCGGTTCTACGAGACCGGCGAGATCGTGCAGATGTGCACCGCGCCGAAGGGCTGCGACTGCACCGTCGCTGGCGCCTGCGGCGTGCAGCTCTAGCGACTCGAGGTCGAGAGACGACGAGCAGGGAGAGGCAACACGCCCTCGAGCGTGAGATACGCGAACGCCTTGTCCTTGACCGCGAGGTCGAGGTGGTTCGGCCACGGGCTCTTGGTGTGCGCCCCTGAATACGCGAGACCGAACGCGCGCAGCTCCTCGAGCGCAGTGTCGGAGGAAGCTTTGCGTGCCATGGCACGAGCGTACACAAGCCGGGACCTGGTACAGCCTGGACATGCCTCCCGCCACCCGCGCCGAAGCCACGTCGTATCTGGAGACCTCGCTGCACGCGGACGTGATGAGCTTTCTGGCCGCGCTCGCGGCGCGCAACGATCCGCGGTTTTACCTGACGTCGTTCGGCGTCAGCCCGGAAGGTCGCGAGCTCCCCCTGGTGGTGATGTCCGCGCACGGGATCAAGACGCCCGAGGAGTCGCGCCGCCGCGGGATCCCGGTCGTGCTGATCATCAACGGCATTCACGCCGGTGAGGTCGAGGGCAAGGAGGCGAGCATGATGCTGATGCGCGACCTCCTCGACGGTCCGCCGGCAGACTTGATCTCCAAGCTGACGCTGGTCGTCGTCCCGCTGTTCAACCCGGACGGGAACGACGCGATCGATCCTGCGAACCGCAAGCTCGATCTTCCGAAGCTCGAGGGTCAGATCGGACCGGAGAAGGTCGGCACGCGCGTCAACAAGTCGGGCGTCAACCTCAACCGCGACTACATGCGGCAGGCCTCGACGGAGATGCGCCAGCTGCAATCGCGCGTGGTCCAGGTCTGGGAGCCCGAGCTGACGATCGATACCCACTCGACGAATGGCTCGGTCCACCGCTACTCCATGACCTACGACATCCCGCACACGGTCGCGAGTGGGCGACCCGAGCCGATCGAGTACATGCGGACCAAGGTCATGCCGACGGTGACGGCGGCGCTGCACAAGACGCACGCCCTGCTCGCGGGCTGGTACGGCAACTTCGTCGAGGACGAGCGCGCCCTCGATGCACGGCGTGACGCCGATCCGCATGCAGCCGTCACGGAGGGCTGGATGACGTATCCGCACAACCCGCGGTTCGGCAGCAACTACCGTGGACTGTCGAACCGGCTCGATCTGCTGCTCGAGTGCTACTCGTACCTGACGTTTGCGGACCGCGTGCGCACGACGTACGCGACGATCCTCGAGGCGCTGACGTATGTCGCCACGCATCCCGACGACGTGATGCAAGTCGTCGCGTCGAGCCGTGCCCCGCGCGATCAGATCGCGGTCCGCTACAAGCTCGACGCGTTCGACGACCTGATCGAGATCGCGACCCGTACACCGCGCACGCTCGATGGTGAGCCGTCGACAGTGAAGGTTCGTTACTACTCGAACTTCGTCGGCACGACCGTGATCGAACGCCCTGGGGCGTACATCGTGCCGGCGAATGTCGCCGAGCACCTCGAGCGGCATGGTCTGAAGACCGAGGCCGTGAGCGGCTCGCGCGAGGTACAGTTCGCCACGGTGACAGGATTCGACACGGAGGGCGGCCGCAAGATCCTCGAGGCGGCGCAGGTCGGCGACCTCCAGGTCGAGTGGAAGCGCGCGACGCGTGCGGTGCCGGCAAATGCGCGGCTCGTACGCACCGCCACGCCGCTCGGCGCCGTGGCGGTCTACCTGTGCGAGCCCGAGAGCGATGATGGCGTGATCGAGAATGGGCTCGTCAGCGCACCGAAGCTCGGGGACGAGCTCCCGATCTGGCGCACCGACTGATGGCCAAGAAGCCGCCAGGCGACCACGCACGCCTCGCACGTGCGTTCGCGATCGCACCGACGAA
>JAYUYE010000578.1:0-4051 GCA_043752985.1 Myxococcales bacterium | reverse complement strand
TCCGCGCGGCGGTCAGAGCGGCACGCTCGGTGATGCACTCGGGGCGGTCAACGCGGCAGGCGAGGGTACGCCGACCTGGTGCTCGAACCCGTACCTCGAGATGGGCCCGGGCAATGCCGCGACCAACTGCATCGGCTGCCACCAGCACGGAGGGACGCAGCTGTCCGCGGAGAGCATTCTGGCGGACACGCCGCACTTCGGCACGACCCGCGTCCGCAACAACTTCTTCACGGATTATCTGTGGGCGGTGAAGGGTGGCAACGGTGATGATCTGTCGTCGCTGGTTCAGGCCGAAATCGACTACTGGGACGCCAGCGATCCATAGGTGAAATTCGCCGGCACTCCGGAGACCAAGCTCGCGCGCACTGAGTGATGATCGCGCTCGATGATCTCGGAGCTGGAGCTGACGGTCCTCCGGGCGACCACCGAGAACCGTGGCAACGTCGCCGGGTTCGCGCTGACCGATCGGGTGCTGATCGCGGTGGGCGGAGAGTCGAACCGCCAGCCGACCGTACTCGCATCGTCGAATGCGCAGCAGTTCGAGACGCGCAAGACACCGCGCGAGCACGGCCTTCGCGACGTGCTCGCCGTCGACACCACGATCTGGACGTGCGGCGAGTGCGGGCAGCTCGCGGTGTCGCGCGACCACGGCGCGTCGTGGACACTACTCGACACGGGAATCGACGGCTGTTTGTACGCGCTCGCGCTCGGCGCCGACGGCAGCGTGTGGTGCACCGGAGACAATGGCTACGCCGCTCGCATCGTCGATGACCGAGCCGTGCGGATCGACTTCGCGACCACGACCCGGTTGTCGAACGTGTACCAGGTACGGGACGAGATGGTCGTGCTCGGCTTCGACGGCAAGCTTCGTCGCTGGCGCAACGGCACGGCGACCGAGGTCGGCACCGGTGCTCTGCGCCCCTTGAAGGCGCTCGCGATCACGCGGATGGGGACGTGGGTCGCCGTCGGTGATGGCGGGTTCATCGCGCGGTCGCCCGACGGCAGCTGGTTCTCGCGCGTGAAGTGCGATGTCGACGTCGACCTCGAGGCGATCGCCTCGCTGCCGGATGGTCGGCTCGTGATCGTTGGTGATCGCGGCCAGGTGCTCGTGTCGTCGGATGACGGGCGCACGTGGAAGAGCGTGCGCCATGACGTTGGACTGGTGCACCTGTGGTCGGTCGAGCGGTTCGGCGGAGGCGTCTTGATCGGAGGCGATGATGGCCTGATCGCCAAGCTCGCTCCGATCGGTGACGCCACGTGGGCCGATCGAATCAACGTGTTCGGCGAGGCCAATCCTCTCGACGCTGCCTTCGCGAATGGACCGGTTGGCTTCATCGACCACGGTCTCGATGACTTCCCCGCCGCGCCGGGCACGCGCGCAGAGCAGCCGCTGGCCGGCAAGCATCGCGTGATCGCAGAGCTCGCCGCGACCCCGCGCGCAGCCTGGGCCGACCTCGCCTGGCGCTGGATCGACGACGGCGTGGCGCATCGGGCGCTGCTCGAGGAGCTCGATCGCGATGGCGCAAGCTCGGTCTCTCTGATCGCCGCCCTCGACGAGCTCGGCGACCTCCACGACGATGACCGAGAGGCCGCGATCGCGCGGCTTGCCAGGGAACTGACGCCCGAGCTCGAGGCGATCCTCGTGGGTAGCCTCGTACGCGACGATCAGCTCGCCGGTGTGCTGACGCGAGCGCCGACCGCAGGAGAGAGTCTGGCGCCCGACGACGACGAGGACGACAACGACGATCGGTCGCCGGGCCAAGAAGCGATCGATCGGGCGCTGTTGCCGTTCTACGGCTCCGTCGAACCGCTTCACTTCGGCACGGCATTGCCGTACGCGCAGGGCGGCCATGATCCAATTCACGCGATCTCGGCGTATTCGCGCGTGGACCCGGTGCCGCACTGGCACTTCATCACCTACGGGTTCACGGATCTGTTCACGAAGGAGACCGACGGTTCCGAGGAGAGCGGCTTCGGGTTCGAGCTGACGTTCCGGCTCGCGCGCCCGGCGGATCAAGCTCAACCACCGACCTGGACGCTCAGCTTCCTGCAGAACCTGGCGCGCTACGTGTTCAGCACGGGCAACCGGTTCGCGCCGGGCCACAAGATGGGTCTCAACGGGCCGATCGCGCTCGACAGCGACACCCGGATCACGGCGGTCTGCTTCACCGAAGATCCCGAGCTCGTCGAGATCGACTCCGAATTCGGTAAAGCCCGGTTCGTTCAGATCGTCGGCATCACCGACGACGAATACCGGCTGATCCAGGAGTGGTCGACGCCGGGGCTCATCGAGATCCTGCGCACGCGGTTGCCGCACCTGATGACCGACCTCGAGCGCCCCTCGGTTCTCGATGATCCCAGCACGGCGCGCGAGGTCGAGACCCGCGTCACCGCGGAAGGGTCGTCGGAAGACCTGACCTTCGCGGGCGAGATGAAGCTGAGCTCCGACGACGGTCATGTGCGGATCGAGCTCGGCGCGCTCTACGCCGCGGTCCTGCCGCGCGCGATGCGTGGTCGACTGCGGCATGGCCGGCCATACGAGCTGCGTGGACGTAACGCCGTGCTCCAGCTGCGACCGTCCAGCGAGATCGGCTACCACCTCGAAGAGGCCGGGCTGGTGCTCGACATCACACAGGAGGTCGCACGCGAGATCGAAGCGCAGCTGCGTGAGGCCTTGGTTGGAACCTATCGGTTCGAGAACTGGCCCGCGCTCGAGATCATCGTGACGCCGAGCTTCATCCGTGGGCAGGACGGCACCGCGTCGGACGTTCGCGGCATTGCCGACCCAGGGGATGCGGCGCGCATGGTCGCCGAGGAGAACGCGCGACTCGCGGCTGAATCCAACGACGATGTCGAGGACGATCAGGAGGACGTGGCCGACGGCGGCGATCGCCCCATGCCCGACGCTGAGCGCGTGATCGCCGCGCTCGCCATGACCGAGCGGGCATTGCGGCTCGCGCCTGACGACCACGACATCCAGTTCACCCACGCCATGCTGCTGCTCGACGGGGAGCGCGCAGATCTCCCGGGCAAGGGCTCCGAGCTGCTCACCTGGCTCCCGCGGTTCCGTGCGCCGGTGCGCATCAACGTCGCGGTGCGGCTCGGCAAGAGTGCGCACGCGCTGTTCGGCGAGGTCGTCGATCTTGCGATCGGGGTCGCTCCATCGGCCGCGGCATTTGACGACGTGCCGCACGCGCTGTTCGCCGAGCTGGGAGACGCGATCCTGCACCACGCGCCGCGCAAGCTTTCGGGGCTCGTACCATTGCTGCCGGATGATGTGACGCTGCTGTCGAGACTCGCGTGGAAGGCGAGCCAGACAGAGCAGCGAGAGGCCGCGCTCGCGCTCTATGATCGCCTGGTTTCGCTCGCGATTCCCGCCGAGAATGATCAGCGCGCGATCTACCTGCGCGGCATGAACATCGCCTGCACCCAGGCACGGGTAGCGAAATCATACGCTGCCGCCGCGCGACTCGCCGAGCGCGTGCAGCCCGTCGCGCACGAGAATCCTGACCTGTTTCATTCCGCCGCGTGCGCGTATGCCGCCCTCGGCGACGCCCCACGTGCGCTCGCACAGATCAAGCTCGCGCTCGATCACGACTATCGGCACCTCGACAAGCTCGAAGCAGACCCGGACCTCGGCGCACTGCTCGAATCGCCCGACTTCAAGACGCTGATCCGCGACTGGCATGCCCGTGGGGAGGGCAACTGATGCAGGTGCACGGCCTCGAGGCGCGTCAGGGAGAGACTGCATTCGCGTTCCTTGTCCTGCGGCTCCAGCGTGGGACCAGTCGGGCGGAGCTCGTCGACCTGATCCGTCATGTCGCGTCGGTGATCCCCGATGCGGAGGCGGTCATCTCGGAGCTGCCCGACGAGCTCGACGAGCCGATGCGGATCGTCGGCATGCCATGGGCGCCGCCCGAAGCCGGTCACGCGGTGGAAGCGCAGCGTCGGCTTTTCGAGGCATCCGCGAACCGGGGCGTCGAGGAAGCCTGGTTCTTCCAGACCGGGACCTGCCTGCCGAGCATCCACGACGCCGAGGACGACCAGGACG
>JAYUYE010000577.1:0-4066 GCA_043752985.1 Myxococcales bacterium | reverse complement strand
GGTCGACGCGCGAACACCTCGACCGAACCTTCGCGCAGCGCATACGCGACCGCTCGCGCGGCGCCACCGGCCCCGAGCACGACCGCGCGTGGCTGACGTGGCGCGAACCCCGCCGCGCGGAGACCGTCGATGAAGCCGCCTTCGTCGGTGTTGTGGCCGATCAGCCGCGCGCCGTCGATGTGCAGGCAGTTCACTGCGCCGATCGTGGTCGCCGCTTCGGAGACCTCGTCGCACAGCGCGACGACCGCGAGCTTGTGCGGAATCGTGACGCTCGCCCCGAGCGCCTGGTGCGAGCGCAATCCCGCGACTGCCGCAGCGAGCCCCTCGGGCGGCACTCCGATCGGGACGAGCACGGCATCGATGCCGAGCGCCGAGAACGCTGCGTTCATGATCTGCGGACTGCGCGAGTGAGCGATCGGCCAGCCAAGCACCGCGGCTAGCCGGGTTGTCGGATTCACGGCTCGATGTCCTCGATGCCGTCGACGACGACGGAGAGCGAACCAGACGCGAGCCGAATCTTCAGCCGGTCTCCCGCACTGACCTGATTCGCCTCGCGCACGATCGCCGTGCCGTGGCGAACCATCGCGTACCCCCGATCGAGCACGGCGAGTGGCGACAGTGCGGCGAGCTGCGCGCCGGTGCGAGCGAGCTCCGCACGCCGGGCCTGCAGCACGCGGCGGATCGCGGTCGTACCACGGGTCATCAGCGCTTCTTGCTCGGCACGCGCACGCACTAGTCGCGGTCCAGGGTGTGCTGCCGCGAGCCGGCGCTCGAGCTGACCGAGCTCGTTGCGCCGCGCGAGGATCTGCGCGCGGGGGTGGAGCCCGGACAGCAGCTGCTGCAGCGCATGGAGCTGGGCGCGCGTTGCCGACAGCGAGCGCTCGCCGCGCGAATGCAGTCCGAGCGTCGCGCGATCGAGATCTTGCCGCGCGCGATCGAGAACGTGGTGGATCTCGCGGTCGAGGCGCCGGCGCTCCTTGACCAGGATGTCGGCGAGCGCGACACCGTCAGCCACCGCGAGCTCGGCCGCAGCCGTCGGCGTCGACGCGCGTGCATCGGCGGCGAGATCTGCGAGCGACAGATCGGTCTCGTGACCGACGGCGCTGATCACCGGCACCGGGCAGCGCGAAATGGTTCGCACGACGCGCTCGTGATTGAACGCGGTGAGATCGGTGACCGCGCCGCCGCCGCGCCCGACGATCACGACATCGACTCCGGCGCGCACGACCATCGCCATTCCGTTGACGATCTGCGCCGCGGCGTTCGGCCCCTGCACCGCGCAGTCGGCGATCAGAATCGGCGTTGGCAGCCGGCGCTGGATCGTCCGGATGATGTCGTGGATCGCGGCGCCGTTCTTCGACGTCACGACGCCGATCCGACGCGGGAACTTCGGAAGCGGCCGCTTCTTTGCGGCGGCGAACATGCCCTCGGCCGCGAGCCGGGCCTTGAGCTGCTCGAGTGCGAGGGCTTCGGCTCCGAGGCCCGCGGGCTCCGCGAAGTCAGCGTAGAGCTGCATGCGACCGTCGCGGTCGTAGACTCCGAGCCGGCCGCGAACCCGGAGGCGCTGGCCGGGCTCGATCTTGAACTTGGTCCGGCTGACGTCGCGGCCCCACATCACGGCGGGCAGGACGCAGTCCTTGTCGCGCAGGGCGAAGTACAGGTGCCCAGAGGTCGGGGTCGAGACCTGAGTGACCTCGCCTTCGAGCCAGATCAGGCCCAGGCCGTCGACCGCACGGCCGGCAAGCCGAACGACCTCGGCCACTCCGAGGGGGCTCTCGCGACTGCTCGGAGGCCGCTCGGTCACGAGCTATCCTCGCGAATCCACGAATTCGGCGCAACCAGGGTGGGTGGCGCGTTGTCGATCCCCACGATAGGATGCCGTTCGTTTCTGCCATGGCTGACAAGTCCCCGACCGAAGTGCGCGGCGAGTCCGATTCGTCGGTCGAGCGCGAGGCGATCGGAGCCAAGAATACCGAGACCGATCCCGGCATGATCAAGCTCAAGCGCAAGCCGGCCAAGGTCAGCGTGATCACGGCGGCGGGCGTGGTGTTCCTGGCGGCGCTGTTCCTGGTCCGCCTCCACGGTGACCGCACGTTCGGCGGCAACGACACGCCCCAGCCCGCCGCGGTCGCGGACATCGTCGCCGGCAAGGTCGCCACGAACTCGTTCGTGACGATCGCGGCCGAGCCGATGATGTCGCACGCGATCCGTACGGCGACGCAGAAGATCACCGTCGGCCTCCGGGTGGTCCCGATCCGCGGGTCCTCGGATCGCCTGTGGATCGTGATCCACGGTGACGGCTACGACCCGCCGAACGTCACCGGATACACGGGCCGCCTTCGCAAGCTCGACGATCTACCGTTCATCGATGCCGTCCGCGAGTACGCGAGCGCGCACCCGCGGCCACTGTTCGCCACGGCGACCGCGACCCGCGCCGGATTTGCGAGCAACGAGGTCGTGGCGGTCTCCGGTGATCGATTCAAGCTCCTCGACTCCGATCGCGTCGCGCTCGACCTCCTCGATCCGAACGGGGCGCTGATCATCGCGGCCGTCAACGAGCGTCATGCGAGCACGCAGGCGTGGATCGACGCGCTGACCGCCGCGGGCCTCATCGTCGGTGCTCCGCTCCCCGGGCCGAGCAACGAGCTGCTCGGCCCGGACGGCAAGCCAACCCAGATCCGGTTCGAGATCACGATGCCCGGCGCCGTCGCCGCAGTCACCGCGAAGCTCGAGGCCGCAGGGCTATGGGCCGCGCGCGTCGAGCCGATCACCCGCCACTACGAGACCACGTGGGGAGATCTCCACACGTCGGCGCCCGGCGGCTTCAAGCTCGGCAAGGTCACGCTCCCCGACGCGGATCTCGATCTCGTCGGTCTCTACGTCGCCAAGGGTATCCCAGACGACGCGTATGCGCTGATCACCGGAGAGAAGCCGCAGGAGTACTGGCACGTCTGGCCGATCTCGATCGCGCTCGCACTGATCCTCCTCGTGTTCGCCTGGGCGCTTGTTCGCGCCGTCAAGCGCGACCTGCTGTCCCCGACGACGCGCGCGACGTAGCGCCTGTATACTCGCCCGTGGTGGCGGATTCTCCGAAGACGGACGCGGGCGTCGCGCCGACCGACAATGCGCCGTTCGGAACGGTCCAGCTGCGGCCCGGCGCTCCGGCTCCCGACGCGGCGCCCGTGCTGACCACGATCAGCGGGACGCCCGCGGTCACGAATGCACCGCCGGCGATGCCGCCCGCTCGGTACGAGCTCGGCGACGAGATCGCCCGCGGCGGTATGGGCCGCGTGGTCGAGGCGATGGACACCACGCTCGGCCGCGTGGTCGCGCTGAAGGAGGCGCTCTCGCTCGACTCCGAGGCGCTGCGCCGGTTCCAGCGCGAGATCAAGATCACCGCGCGCCTCGAGCATCCGTCGATCGTTCCGGTCCACGACGCGGGCGAAGGCTCGAACGGCGCGCCGTTCTACGTGATGCGCAAAGTCTCTGGCCTGCCGCTCGAGACGCTCGTCGCGTCCGCCGGGACACTCAACGATCGGCTCGCCTTGATCCCCCACATTGTCGCAGCGTCGCAAGCGATCGCGCACGCGCACGAACGGCAGATCGTTCATCGCGACATCAAGCCGTCGAATATCCTCGTCGGGGATCTCGGCGAGACGATCGTGATCGACTGGGGCCTTGCGAAGGTGATCGGCGAGACCGACGAGCTGTCGGCACCGCCGGGGACTGCGGAGGTCGACTCGATCCAGACGCGCGCGGGCGTCGTGTTCGGCACGCCGGGCTTCATGGCGCCGGAGCAGCTGCGCGGCAACCCGGTCGATCCGCGCTGCGATGTCTATGCGCTCGGCGCGACGCTGTACCACCTGCTGTCGCGCAAGCCGCCGCACCACGCGAAGACCGCCGACGAGATGATGCGCGCCGCGGTCAATGCACCGCCGCCGCCGATCGGCGAGCTGGTCGAGGGCGTGCCGCCGGAACTGTCGACGATCATCGACAAGGCGCTCGCGTACCTGCCGGAGAATCGTTACCAGGACGCGCGCGAGCTCGCCGAAGATCTGAGCCGGTT
>JAYUYE010000576.1:0-4066 GCA_043752985.1 Myxococcales bacterium | reverse complement strand
CTTGATCACGGCGACGCCGCCGACGAGCTTGGCCAGGCGCTCCTGGAGCTTCTCGCGGTCGTAATCCGACGTGGTCTCTTCGACCTCGCGGCGGATCGCCTTGACGCGACCCTCGATGGCTTCCTTCTTACCGGCGCCCTCGATGATCGTCGTGTTGTCCTTGTCGACCGTGATGCGCTTGGCGCGGCCGAGCTCGGCGAGCGTCAGGTTCTCGAGCTTCTGGCCGAGATCCTCGGTGAACGCCTCGCCACCCGTGAGGGCCGCGATGTCCTGCAGCATCGCCTTGCGGCGGTCGCCAAAGCCCGGGGCCTTGACCGCGCACACCTGGAGGGTGCCGCGCAGCTTGTTGACGACAAGGGTCGCGAGAGCCTCACCGTCGATGTCCTCGGCGATGATCAGGAGCGGCTTGCCCTGCTTGGCAACCTGCTCGAGCACCGGGAGGAGCTCCTTCATGTTCGAGATCTTGCGCTCGTGGAGGAGGACGTACGCATCGTTGAGAACGACCTGCATACGCTCGCTGTCCGTCACGAAGTACGGCGAGAGGTAGCCGCGATCGAACTGCATGCCCTCGACGACGTCGAGCTCGGAGACCATGGTCTTGGCCTCCTCGACCGTGATCACGCCTTCCTTGCCGACCTTCTTCATCGCCTCGGCGATCATGTTGCCGATCTCGGCATCGCCGTTCGCGCTGATCGTGCCGACCTGCGCGATGTCGTCCTTGCCCTTGGTCGGGGTCGCCATCGCCTTGATCTGCTCGACGACCGACGCAACCGCGGCGTCGATGCCGCGCTTGAGGTCCATCGGGTTCAGACCGGCGGCAACGAGCTTCGCGCCCTCGTTGTAGATCGCCTGCGCGAGCACGGTCGCGGTCGTCGTTCCGTCGCCGGCGACGTCCGAGGTCTTGGAAGCGACTTCCTTGACCATCTGCGCGCCCATGTTCTGGAACTTGTTCTCGATCTCGACTTCCTTGGCGACGGTGACGCCGTCCTTGGTCACCGTGGGAGCGCCCCACGACTTCTCGATCACCACGTTGCGACCACGCGGTCCGAGGGTCACCTTCACCGCGTTGGCGAGGAGGTTGAGGCCCTTGGCGATCTCGTTACGAGCGCTGGTGGAAAAAATGATCTCTTTGGCGGCCATGTGCTGAATCCTTTTGCGAGGTGAGTGAAAAAATCGGGGGGTCAGTCGAGAACGGCAAGGAGGTCGTCCTCGCGCAGGATCAGGTGCTCGTCGCCATCGATCTTGATCTCGGAGCCGGAGTACTTGCTGAAGAGGACCTTGTCGCCCGCCTTGACGTCGAGGGGGATGATCTTGCCGTCCTTGTCGCGCTTGCCTGCGCCGACGGCGATCACCTTGGCCTGGATCGGCTTCTCCTTCGCGGAGTCCGGAATGAACAGGCCACCAGAGGTCTTGGTCTCCTCTTCGAGGCGCTTGACGAGAATGCGGTCGTGCAGGGGTCGGATCTTCATGAGCGTCTCTATAAACATCCACGCTCAGCTTGGCAACCCTTACGGACGAGTGCTAACAAATGGATTAATTAACTCATGATTACGAATAGTTAAATTTACGAGCTCACCCGGTTTTACGGTGCAACGAGATGGAGCGGGCACGGGACCGACCGACGCGCCCGCGAGTGACGCGGGGGTCGCTCGGACTCGACGCGCTCGGGCTCGACGCGCTCGGGCGGTGACAATGGCGGTGGTGGAGCGGTCGGTCGGATCCGCGTGCGCGCGGCGTCGGCGGTCTCGATCCCATGAGCCTTGGAGGTGGTATGACCGCCGCCGTGGCGCTCACCGACTACGAGAAGTACATCCGCACCGAGGAGCTTCTCTCGCTGCAGAAGGCGCCCGAAGCGCTGTCCTGCCATGACGAGCTGCAGTTCCAGGTCGTGCATCAGGCGTCCGAGCTCTACATGAAGCTGATCGAGCACGAGCTTCGCTTCGTGGCGCAGCTCCTCGAGACCAAGGAGCTGGCGCGGGTCGTGACCACGCTGCGCCGCGTGTCGAACGCGCAGCGCGTGCTGCTGCACTCGGTCGACCTGCTCGATACGATGGCGCCGACCGACTACATGACGATCCGCCTGGGCCTCGGTCGCGGGTCGGGGCAGGAGTCGCCCGGCTTCCGCACGATGCTCAAGCTTCCCGGCGAGGTCGTATGGCCCGCATTCGCGGCGTTCCTCGAGAGGGAGAAGGTCTCGCTCCGCGAGATCTACAACGAACCGCACGAGCATCATCAGCTGTTTCAGCTCTGCGAGGGCCTCCTCGACTACGACCAGCTCCTCCAGGCGTGGCGGCAGCGCCACCTGATGCTCGTGTATCGGATCATCGGAACCGGCACGCCGTCGCTCAAGGGCAAGCACTCCGATCTGCTGTCGCACGGCATGAAGACGCGATTCTTCCCGGCGCTGTGGGACGTTCGCGACGAGCTGTTCGGTGACTGGACCGCGGCCCAGGCAGCCAAGGGCAATGATCCGGGCTACCACGGCTGATGCGCGCAGCAGCTCTCGGTCTGATCGTGGCGCTGTCGAGCTGTGCGTTTGGCGCGAAGCACCCTGCTGCGACCGCCGGGATCGTCGGCGCGACGCTCGGGCTCACGACGTGTGAGATCGGGACGGACTTCGACGGTTCTCACGGCGCGTGCGCCGGTGTCAGCGCGGGTGCCGCACTGCTACTCGGCGGAACGGTGTTCCTCGCGATGTTGTTCGGCGGCGAGGGCAACACGGTGTTCCAGCCCGAACCGGACACGCGGCCCGACCCACCTTCGATCGATGACGTGCCGCCGCCGGCACCTGCGCCGGCCGAGCCCGCGGAGCCGGTGTCACCGCCCGCCGAGCCTGCGCCCGCGCCGTGACGTGGTAAGCCACGGCCATGGCTGACCCCATCGCCGAGAGTCTGCTCGAGTACCGCTCCCAGTTCCCTGCGCTCGAGGGCTGCGTTCACCTGATCTCGCACTCCCTCGGCTGCGTGCCGGCGCGAGCGAAGGAAGACCTCGCCGAGTTCTTCGACACCTGGCAGACCAAGTCGATCACCGCGTGGAGTGACTGGTTGCCCGAGGTCGACCGCGCCGCCGAGCGGATCGCGAAGATCATCTCGGCGCCGCAGGGCACGGTGATCATGCAACATAACGTGTCGCAGATCATGGCGACGATGGCGTCGTGCTTCGAGTACACGCCGGAGCGCAACAAGGTCGTCTACGAGGCGCTGCAGTTCCCGACCGTGTCGTACGTCTGGCAGGCGGAGAAGCGCCGCGGCGCCGACTGCGTGCTCGTACCGTCGCAGGACGGGACCACGATCGATACCGAAGCAATGTGCGCTGCGATCGATGAGAAGACGCTCGTCGTCCCGATCTCGCACGTCGTGTTCTCGTCGGCGTACATCCAGGACATCAAGAAGATCTGCGCGCGCGCCAAGGAGGTCGGTGCGCACGTGATCCTCGATTGCTACCAGTCGATCGGTACCGTGCCGCTCGACGTCAGCGAGCTCGGCGTGTCGTTCGCGTGCGGCGGCTCCGTCAAGTACGTGTGTGGAGGTCCGGGCGCGGCGTGGCTCTACGTCCGCAAGGATCTGATCGAGAAGTTTTCGCCGCGCGTCACAGGCTGGTTCGGTAACGAGGCGCCGTTCGCGTTCACGATGCCCGAGCAGAGCTACGCCGACAACGTGTGGCGATACATGGGCGGCACGCCCGCGATCGCGGCGCTCTATCAGTCACGCGCGGGTCAGAAGATCGTCGGCGAGATCGGCGTGCGCAAGATTCGCGAGAAGAGCCTCGTGATGACTCAGACCTGCATCGACTGGGTCGACGAGCTCGGTATGAAGCTCAACAGCCCACGCCCGACCGAGATCCGCGGTGGCTCGGTGGTGTTCGACTTCGTCGGCGCCGCGGATGTCTGCCGCGAGCTCAACCGTCGCAAGTTCTTCTGCGATCATCGGCCGACCGCGGGCATCCGGATCGCGCCGCACTTCTATACGAAGCCGGAGGAGATCGAGCTGTTCTTCGGCGAGCTCAAGAAGATTCGCGGACCGCACACTCCATCCGCGCGCGCCTAGGTACTTCGGTCAGTCGACGT
>JAYUYE010000575.1:0-4068 GCA_043752985.1 Myxococcales bacterium | reverse complement strand
AGCCGAAGGCGGGGCTCGTCGGCTTCACCGTCTCGGATCTTCGGTTTCCCGGCGCACTCGAGCCGTGGGAGCCCGCGGCAGGGCAGTGGATCGGATCGCCATCGCGGATCGCGACCGCGCTCGAGATCATGACGGACGGCCCGCTCGGCGGCGCCGCGTTCAACAACGAGTTCGGTCGCCCCGCGATCCTCGGCTACTTCCGGACGTACGAGCAGCCCGAGGTGCAAGGCGGCGGGCTCCGCCCGGCGACCGGGATCGTCCGCGGCTATCACAAGCCCGTGATGCTCGCCGGCGGCATCGGCTCGGTGCGACCGCAGCACGTGGAGAAGGCAAAGGTCGACGCGGGCGCCGCGCTGATCGTGCTCGGTGGTCCGGCGTTCCTGATCGGTCTTGGCGGCGGAGCGGCAAGCTCGCTCGCGCAGGGCGCGTCGGCCGAGGACCTCGACTTCGCATCGGTGCAGCGCGACAACGCCGAGATCCAGCGCCGCTGCCAGGAAGTGATCGATCGGTGCTGGGCGCAGGGCGACAACAATCCGATCCGCTCGATCCACGATGTCGGCGCGGGCGGACTGTCGAATGCGCTGCCCGAGCTCGTTCATGACGCCGGGCTCGGCGGAACGCTCGAGCTGCGCGCGATCCCGACCGGCGAGCCCGACCTGTCGCCGCTCGAGCTGTGGAGCAACGAATCGCAGGAGCGCTACGTCCTCGCGATCGATCCGGGTCGGGTCGCGGAGTTCGGCGCGCTGTGCGCTCGCGAGCGAGCGCCGTGGGCGCAGCTCGGCGTCGCGACGCCGGATGGCCGCCTGCTCGTCACCGACCAGCGCGGTGGACCGACGCCGGTCGACCTCCCGCTCGAGGTCCTGCTCGGCAAGGCGCCGCGGATGACCCGGCGGGCGGAGCGCGTGGATCCGCCGCATGCGCCGCTCGATCTGCGCGGGGCCACGGTCGCCGAGGCGCTCGACCGCGTGCTCGGTTTGCCGACCGTCGCGGACAAGTCGTTCCTCGTCACGATCGGGGACCGCACCGTCGGCGGCATGGTCGCGCGCGACTCGATGGTCGGCCGCCATCAGGTACCGGTGGCGGACTGCGCGCTGACCACGGCGGGCTTCGATACGCATGCCGGCGAGGTGATGTCGCTCGGCGAACGGCCGCCGGTCGCGCTGCTCGATGCAGCTGCGGCCTCCCGGCTCGCGATCGGCGAGGCGATCACGAACCTCATGGGCGCACCGATCGGCACGCTGTCGCGGATCAAGCTGTCGTGCAACTGGATGGCCGCGGCGGGTCACCCCGGCGAGGACGCGCGGCTCTATGCCGGCGTGCGCGCGGCGAGCGAGACCGCCATCGCGCTCGGCATCTCGATCCCGGTCGGTAAAGATTCGATGTCGATGCGCACGGTGTGGGTAGCTCCGCCCTACATGCCTCCGAAGGCAGTCAAGGCCGCGGCGAGGATCGCCACGACGGCGGCGGCAACAGCCGCTGGCGCGCTTGCGGATCTCGAGCGTGATCTAGCGGGCCATGCGGTCGGCGCGAAGCCCGTCCCCGGCCTCGACGACGCCAGCGTCGATCGCGAGCTCGCGGAGCTCGAACGCGCGGCGCAGAAGACACTCGATCTCGAGGAGCTCGCACGCATGCGCGGCGAGCAGCCCGGCACGCGCGGCGATGCCTACGCCGCGCAGGCGTACGGCGCGAAGATCGGTGCCGCGGTCGCGGCGGCAGACGCGATCGGCGATCGGATCGCAGCTGGTACGGCCTCCGGTTCGGCGTTGCCGTACGTGTCGCCGACCGGCGGGAACGCCTCGACGCGCTCGGTGGTGTCCCCGGTCACGCTCGTGGTCACGGCATTCGGTCCGGTCACCGACGTTCGTGCGGCGGTCACCCCGGAGCTGCGCGGTGACGGTCACGAGCTGTTGTTCGTCGACCTCGCCGCGGGACAAGGCCGCCTCGGCGGCTCGTGCCTGGCCCAGGTGTTTGGCCAGCTCGGCGATGTGCCTCCCGATCTCGATGATGTCGAGCGGTTCGCGCGGATCTACGCCGCGGTCCAGAACCTCCTGACCGCGCGCAAGCTGACCGCGTATCACGATCGATCCGATGGTGGCCTCGTCGTCGCCGCGCTCGAGATGGCGTTCGCATCAGGCCTCGGTCTCGAGCTCGACGTCACCGCTGTCCATGCCGATCCGTTCGCCGCGCTGTTCGCCGAGGAGCTCGGCGCGATCATCGAGGTCGCGGCCGCGGATGTCGCGTTCGTATGCGATGCGCTGACCACGGCGGGCGCAACGGTCCACGCGCTCGGGCGCGCGGCCACCGGAAATCAGATCAAGATCGCCCACGCCGGCAAGCTCGTCCTCGACACCCAGCGCACCCAGCTGCGCGCGCGGTGGTCGCACGTCACGCACAAGATGCAGCTGTTGCGTGATGATCCGACGTGCGCCGCGGAGGAGCACGCCACGCGCCTCGATCCCGAAGCGCCCGGCCTCACCGCGCACCTGACGTTCGATCCAAACCCGGGCCTGCCGCGCGATCAACGACCGGGCGGTCCGCCGCCGAAGAACCGGGTGTTGCCGCGCGTCGCGATCCTGCGCGAGCAGGGCGTCAACGGGCAGATCGAGATGGCGACCGCGTTCTATCTCGCGGACTTCGAGCCGGTCGACGTCCACATGACGGACCTGATCGAGGGTCGCGTCGATCTCTGCGACATGCGCGGCCTCGTCGCATGTGGCGGGTTCTCGTTCGGCGACGTGCTCGGAGCAGGCCGCGGCTGGGCGTCGACGTTTCGCTACAACGCACGCGCGAACGCGGCGCTCAAGACGTTCCTCGCGCGTGACAACACGTTTGTCCTCGGCGTGTGCAACGGCTGCCAGATGCTCGCCGACCTCGCTGACGAGCTGCCAGGCGCTGCACACTGGCCACGGTTCGTCCGCAATCGGTCGGAGCAGTTCGAGGCGCGCGAGGTCATGCTCGGCATCGCCGAGAGCCCGTCGATCTTCTTCAAGGGGATGGCGGGCTCGCGGATCCCGGTCGCGAACGCCCACGGTGAGGGCAGGGCAGAGCTCGACGCCGGACAGCTCGCCGCGATCGAGCAGGCGGGCCTCGTTGCCGCGCGCTTCGTCGACGGGCGCGGCACCGTGGCGACCACGTACCCCGCGAATCCGAACGGGTCGCCCGGCGGAGTCGCGGCGCTGACCACGGCGGATGGTCGACTGACGATCATGATGCCGCACCCCGAGCGCGTGTTCCGCACCGCCCTGATGTCGTGGCATCCGCGCGAGTGGACGTCCGATCGCAGCCCGTGGATGCGGATGTTCGAAAACGCCCGCACCTGGGTCGGCTAGTGACCTGGGCGGCAGTCCATCGCACGCTGGCGATCGCGCTGGTCGTCCTGCTCGTGGTGTGGTCGGTCACCGGTCTCCTGTTTCATCTCAAGCCGGGCTGGGATCGCGCGTATGACCAGCTCGCTGTCGAGCGTCCCGGGCCGCTGAAGCTCGCGGCGGTCGTGCCGGCGTCGGCGGTCGAGCCGGCGCTCGACGGTTCGCCGATCGAGCGCGTCACGCTGTTCGCCTCGCAGCTCGGCCCGCTGTATCGCGTGTCGACGACCGCAGGAACCGAGCTCGTCGACGCCACGACCGGCAAGAAGCGGTCGCCGCTCACGGTGCCCGAAGCCGAGGCGCTGATCGCCGATGCGGTGTCGCGCTCGCCCTATCGCGCGGCGTACGGCGAACAGGTGAAGACCGAAGCCGACGAGCGCACGGTGAAGATCGACTTTCAGGACGCGACCGTGACGATCGGGCGCAGCGACGGGCGGATCTCGCAGCGCGGCGCCGGGAGCGACCGGATCGACTGGCTCTATCGCATCCACTATCTGCAGTGGACCGGCAACAAGACGATCGATCGCGCGTTCGCGATGCTCGGCCTCGCATTGATCTGGGCCGTCATGATCCCGGGGATCATGTTGTTCGTGCGGCGCTTCCGGCGCTGACGATCAGATGAACGGGAGGACGGCGGCGAGTGCGCCCGCCGCGATCAGGCCCGCGTGCGCGCGGCGGCACGTGCTCTGCGTCCGCTGCCAGCCGG
>JAYUYE010000574.1:0-4070 GCA_043752985.1 Myxococcales bacterium | reverse complement strand
GCACCACGACGAGGCGCCACGGCGATTCGCGCCGTCGGGGCAGTCACGACCGCCGATCACAATCCCGATGCGCTCCTGATCGACCGCCTCGACCTTCGCACCCGCGTGGCACCCGCCCGCGCCGTGGCTGGGTGCGGAGCTGCAGGCGATTCTCCCGCGTGTCGTCGTCTGCCTCGGAGCGACTGCCGCTTTGTCGTTGATCGGGTCGCGGTTCCGGATCACTGCGGAGCGCGGCCGCCTCGTCACGACGCACTGGGCCGAGCACCTGCTGGCGACTCACCATCCGGCCGCCATCCTCCGCGCGGACGAGCGCGACCGATCTCGGTACGAGAGCGAGCTGTGCGAAGACCTGGTTCGCGCGCGGCAGCTTCTCGGATAGCTACGGGCGAACGAAGATGCACGAGGTCTGGCTCGGCACGGTGCCGCCGGCACAGTTGCCCAGCGCATCGACGAAGCCGGCCGGTGGTCCCCAGGACCGCGGATTGTCGCGGTTGATCGCGACGTAGACCTCGTCGGCCTCGTGCGTGACCTTGTAGACCCAGAAGTAGTCCTCGAGCACCACGGTGTTGCGAGCCCCGCGGCGGAGCGCGACGTGCTGCGAGCGCACCACGCCGGCCTTCTCGAGGTTCGTCCGCGATGCTTGCTCGGCGGTGGACAGTCCGCTGAACCGCTGCATCTTGCGATTGTCGGGATCGAGCCCGCCCTCGGTGCCGATCTCGTCGCCCTGATAGACCATCGGGATATTACGCGGTGACGTCATCAGGAACGTCTGCGCGAGCCGCAGCCGCTCGTGACCGCCGCCCCGATTGATCGCCTCGGTGAGCGCGCGCACCTGATCGTGGTTGCCGAAGAAGTTGCCCATGATCGCACCGGGGTAACCGCCCTGGCCGCCCATCGTGTCGCGCGGCGTGAGGTACGCGGTGTCGTTGGGGATCGCAAACTCGGCGAGCTGGCGGATGCTGATCTCGTACGTGAGAAGCGCGGCCTTGGTCTTGTTGTAGAACTCCTCGTCGACCTGGCCCTGAACCATGTCCGCGCGCACGTGGTAGCGCGCCCAGCCACCGAGTGATTCACCGACCATGTAGAACGCCGCGGGTTCGAGCGCGCGCGTGTGATCGCGGACCGTGGTCTCGATCTCGGCGACGACCGCCGCCTTCAGCGCGCGGACGAACTTGTCGTCCATGTGCTTGAGTGCGTCGGCACGGAAGCCGTCGAAGTTGAACTCCTGGATCATCCACAGCGCGTGGTCGACGACCTTCTCGACTGCTTGCGGCTTGCTGCCGTAGTCGAAGTCGGGCATGTCGCTCGTGAACCAGCAGTCGAGCCGTCCCTCGTCCCACCGGTTATCGCAGGGCAGGTACGGGAAGAACCACGACGGCTGCTGCGAGAACAGCCGCGCCTCGCGGTGGACGTGGTTGGTGACGAAGTCCGGGATGATCCGGATACCGCGGCGATGCGCCTCGTTGATCAGCGTGTGCAGCTCGTCCGGCGTGCCGAACGCGGGCTCGATTGGATTCGCGTAGCCGAGATCATCGAGGTGCGTGTAGCCGGTCGCGATCGGGTGATACGCGTGATAGCTCGCGAACCGCCGCGTATCGTCGAGCCCGACCGCCGGCTGCGAGCGATGCGAGTTGAGGATCGGCGAGCTGATCCACAGCGTGTTGACGCCCATCGCCTCGAAGTAGCCCTCGCGCATCTTCTGCGTGATGCCCGCGAAGTCACCGCCCTGCCACTGGCTCCGGGCATCGGTCACGCGCGCGAGATCGCCGACCGAGTTGTCGAGGTTGTTCGACGGATCGCCATCGCGAAACCGGTCCGTGAAGATCTGATACAGAATTGCTTCGTGCCAGGTGAAGTCCGCGAACTTCGTACCGGCGCCGATCCATAGCGGCACGAACAACGGCCGAAGATCCGCACCGGCGCTGTTCTGCATCCGGAACAGCAGGCTGTACTTCGAGGGCTCGACTCTTGTCGTGTAGATCTCGAACGTCTGGGTGGCGGGATCGAACGCCTGCGCGACGTCGATCGACGCGCCGTTGAGCCGGACGTCGCTGGCCGCGAGGTCGAGCGTGCCGGCCCCGGTGTACTTCGCGATCAAAAGGTACGAGTCGTCAGTCGTGCGCGTGCACATCGTGAAGTCGCCGACCGTGTGGTCCGGGATGCACGAGTCTTCGGGCTCGAGGCACTCCCCGGTCACGCTGCACGGACCGGTGAGATCGGGCGACTGCGAGCTGGGGCAACCAGCGAGGAGGGCAACCAGGAGGAGGGTAGAGCGAGTCACGCCAGCCCACCGACGTGCACGCCGCGATCCGCCCGGCCCCGTGATTCGATCCATTCCGTTCGCGTGGTTACACGGCATCGACCCGCCCTCGCGAGGGCTGCGGACCACAGGCGCGTTGCCGATCTCAACCCTGCCGCAAACCAGGTCGATCTGCGATTCACGGGGCCGGGGCGGTGCCCGGGGTGCAGGTCGCGAGGTCACGTCCGCTAGAAGCGGAGATCGCGGAAGTAGTGATTGTCGTACCCGCCCGGATGCTGCACCAGGTAGTCCTGGTGATAGCCCTCGGCCTTGACCCAGTGGGTCGGTGCTTCGATCGTCGTCTTGATCGGAGCCTTCCACTGACCGGACTTCTGAACGCGAGCCGTCACTTCAGCGGCGACCTTGCGCTGGGCATCGGTCGTCGGGAAGATCGCCGAGCGATACTGCGAACCCTCGTCGTTGCCCTGACGATTCTTTGTCGTCGGGTCGTGGATCTTGAAGAACCACTTGCTGAGCAGCGCCTCGTACGAGATCACGCTCGGATCGAACACGATGCGCACGGCCTCGGCGTGGCCGGTCTTGCCGCTGCCGACCTGCTCGTACGAGACCGAGGCGGCGCTGCCACCGACGTAGCCGACATCGACGTCGACGATGCCGGGCGCCTTCATCATCCAGTGCTCGACGCCCCAGAAGCAGCCGGCCGCGAGGATCGCGACCTCGCGCGGACCGTCCTTGGACGCCGGGCGCCGCAGAGCCTTGAGAGTGTCCGCACCGGCGGGAATGGCCAGGCCGGTGAGCGTGACGGTGGCGAGAAGAACAGCAGCAAGTCGGCTCGTCATGAGGAGTCTACGCGCGAGGCTGACCGAGGTTACAGCGCGCGCGTGCGGCGGGTCAGCTCGCCGGTCGCAGCCTCGACCAGCACCACGTCTGCCTCTGACAGGAACAGGCCGTGCCCGACCACCCCGGGCAGCGCATCGAGAGCCGCCGCCAGCACATCTACGTCGATCCCTGGGGGCAGGGTGGCATCGACGACGGGATTGCCGTCAGCGGTCCCGAAGCTCGCGCGTTCGATGGCCTCGAGCCCTCGCTCGCGCAGCGTACGAAGCGTCGTCGCGAGGCCGAACCGCAGCAGCTCGACAGGCAACGGCGCACTCTGCCCGAGCCGCTCGACGACCTTGGTTGCTTGCACGAGGTACGTCCGTCGCGTCGCTGCATGCGCGACGATCTTCTCGCGCGTCATCGCACCGCCGCGGCCCTTGATCATTCGCAACGCTCCATCGACCTCGTCTGCGCCGTCGAACAGATAATCGACGCGATCGACGCCATCCATTGCGACCACGCGCACGCCGAGCTCTGTCGCGAGCGCCTCCGATGCGTGGCTCGTGGCGACACACGTGATCTCGAGCCGCTCTTCACGCACGCGACGCGAAAGCGCCACGATCGCGCGACTCGCCGCGCGTCCGGTGCCGAGCCCGACGATCATCCCGCTGACGATGGGGGCGACTGCTGTCGTCGCGAGGAGGTCGTCGGTCATCGCGGTAAATGTAGGCGTCCGGAGGGTCATGTGGTGCATGCGCTGCCGAAATCGTGCGGAGACCGCACACACGTTTTGGGCGAAATCCGTCGAGGATTCACGATCGTGTAAGGTAGTCTGACACCCTCACTGAGGGGGTGACATGGCGAGAAACCTCGACATCGCGGCACGCGTTTCGGTACTGGTTGTCCTCAGCGGATGCTGGGGAACGATCGGCGATCCGGGAAACACGTCCGGTCCATGCGGCGACATTCCGGAGCCCGCGCTCAAGCGGCT
>JAYUYE010000573.1:0-4072 GCA_043752985.1 Myxococcales bacterium | reverse complement strand
CCTGCTTGGCCCACTTGCCGGTCTCGACAATGATCTCTTTGCCGCCAATCATGGCGGTCTCGCGAACGTAAGGCATCCGTGTCTCCTGAGGATTCACGTCGCCTGGGCCTCTTAGACTGCGGCCTGGTCGCTCAGTCCAACGGCTCGCCACCTGCGAGCCTCTCGACGGAACGATCAAACCAGCGCGATCTCTTGGACGAAGGCGACGCTACGTGTCTGATTTGCTTGTTAACTGCCGGCGTTATTGCATAGCCGTTTGCGAAAACCAAGAGTGGAACGCCGAGCCCATGTTATGGGCGGGCCATGCAGCTCCGAGGGGCACTGAGCATCGTCGCGCTGACGGTTGGCGTGGCCCACGCGCAGTCGATCGACCCGGTCCCGCCCGGCCTCGGGGGACCTCCCCCGCCCGCCGCACCGCCGTCCCCTGGCCCGGCGACGCCAGCCCCCGATCCGAGCGCCCCCGCGGCCGCCCCACCCCCCGGCGCGATCGCTCCACCGACCGATCCCGACAACCTGCCGCCCGACGCCCTGCCCCTCGCGATCGCCCCCGCCGAGGCGACCGTCGTCGTCGAGCCCACGTATCCGCGCGCGTTCGTCGACCGCCCACTCGTGATCCCCGGCGGGATGCTCGAGGCCTCGCTCGCATTCATCGTCACGCGCACCGAGATGCTCGACGACAAGCCATTCACCTCGTTGGGCGTGTCGACGGACGTCGGGTACGCGGTCGGTCGGTTCGGGCTCTCGGCCGGTGCCGACGTGATCCTCGACGTCACCCCCGACGTCGTCATGTTCGCGGGTCAATCGTTCGAGTTCCAGGACGAGCAGCGACTCCTCGCCGCGTACGCCTCGGCGCGGTTCGCACCGACGCCCGATTCCAGCCTCCGTCTCCAGCTTGTCGGCCAGGGCCTCACCACCGACGTGCAGCGCACCATCACGCGCCTCGTCGGCTCGTACAAGGCGCGCGTCGCACCGCGGGTCGCCGTGGTCCCGGCGGTGTCCACCGGGTTCGCGCGCACGACCTACGACGACGTCAGCCGCAACATCGCGGAGTCGCGGACCGCCTTTGTCGCGGCTGGCCGGCTCGCTGTCACGGCGCAGGTGACGCCGCTGATCGCGCTCGTCGCGCATACGGGATTCGATCTTCGCTACGAGGGCGCCGCGGACCCCAACGCCTTCGTGCTGATGGGCGATCCGGGCATGCAGGTCCGCCACGACCACGGAGTGCACCTCCTCGCGTCGTTGACCCCGCATGTCGATCTCAACGCCGCGGCGCTGGTGGCCTTCAGCGACGCCCCGACCATCCTCCAGTTCGCGCTCGGCTTCACGGCGCGCACGCACTGATCATCGGCAGTCAGCGCGCGATGCGACGACCGGTCCGATCGCGCCGTCTGGACAAGCTCGGCGAGTCGAGGCGGGTTCGGCCTGCGATGGAATAGCTCGATCGCCGGCACGGTGATGGGAATCGCCGCGATCGGTGGCTTCGACTCTACGATCGCGTCGCTCGCCGACACGGACCGCCGCTGATCAGGAGCCCGAGCCCGCAGCCGAACCGGAGCCCGCGTTGCGTTGCTCCTCGCGCAGATCCTTGCGCTGACCATCGAGCTGCGCCCGCTCCACGGGCGTGATGTTCCCGCAGTCGAGCACGAGGTCTCCGACGATCTCGGTCTTCTCGGCAACGCACTTGAACGCGAGCGTGCCGCGCCAGTACGCGGAGTTGTCGGGACGGCGACCGCCGCCCCAGCTCCGGTCGAGCTTGTCGCACGCCAGCGGAGGACCGCCGTTGAACGACAGCTGCTTGTCCTCGAGGTGCAGCACGCCGTCGGACGTGACGATGTCCACGAAGATGTGGACCGCCGCGCCGGCGCGACACTGCATGGACGTCACGGCCTTGCCGTTGAACGTCAATGTGCCGGTGATCTCCGGGTTCTTGGTCGGCTTGCTCGAGCTGCACGCGCACGCCAGCGCGAACAGTCCTGCGGCCGCGCGCACTAGCGGCGCAGACCGAGCGTCTCGATCAGCTTCTTGTAGCCCGCGAGGTCCTTGCGCTTCAGGTAGTCGAGGAGCGCGCGGCGCTGACCGACCATGAGCAGGAGACCACGGCGGCTGTGGTGGTCCTTCGCGTTGTTCTTGAGGTGCTCCGTGAGGTGCGTGACGCGCTCGGAGAGCAGCGCAATCTGGACCGAGGGGGAGCCGGTGTCGCCGGGAGCCTTGGCGAACTTCGCTACGATCTCGGCCTTACGAACGGTAGAAACAGACATCAGAATCTCCAGTCGCCAGCGGCCGCGTCCATCGTGAACGAGTGCCGTGGTCGAGGCGGAGATTGGGGGAAACGGGCGAGGTCGTCAAGCCTCGGGGAACACGCGGTCGTAGATGACCCGGCCTTCGTCGACGTGGACGATCGCCAGCAGCGTGCCTGCCTCGTCAACCATTTGAAATTTATCGTGAGTTTCGGTCGTGATGCGTTCGACCGGAAGCTGGACCCCGCTCCGGATCGAGGCGTGAAAGTCCGCCGCGACGGTCACGCGAGGAAGACCGACGGCCGCGCTCATCGGAATCAGGTACGGCGTCAGGTCGTCCATGCCGACGCGATCGAGCCGGATTGCCTGCGCGAGCGTGAACGTTCCGCTCCGCGTTCGCCGCAACTCCGTCAGGTGCGCTCCCGCTCCGACCGCGGTGCCGAGATCAGCGACGAGGCTGCGCACGTACGTTCCCTTGCTGCACTCGATTGCGATCCGGAATCGCGGCGGCTCGAACATCACGAGCTCGAGCTTGTCGATCCGGATCTTGCGCGGTGCGCGCTCGATGTGCTCCCCGGCGCGCGCGCGCGTGTACATCCGGATACCGCCCTGCTTGATCGCGGAGAACATCGGCGGAATCTGATCGAGCTCGCCGGTGTGCTGCACGATCGCCGCGAGCATCGCTTCGCGGGTGACCGAGACGGCGCGCTCCGCGGTGATTGTGCCGGTGCGATCGAGCGTGTCCATCTCGACGCCGAGCAGACCATCGGCCTCGTACGCCTTGTCATCGGCGAGCAGATACTGCGCGATCTTCGTCGCGCCGCCGAGGCAGATCGCGAGCACGCCGGTCGCGAGCGGATCGAGCGTTCCACCATGACCCACGCGGCGCACGCCAAGCGCGTGCTTGACGCGATCCACCGCGAGCGCCGACGAGACGCCTGCCGGCTTGTCGACGATCAGGACACCCTGCACGGCGCGCTCAGGGAGGCTGGCTGATCCACGCGGTGATCGCGTCGATGCCGGCGGTGTCCGGTGTCTCGGTCCCGATCTCCGGCATCTTCGTGGGGAACATCGGCGAATTCATGCGGACGAGCATGACGGAACTGGCCGGCGTGGTGGTGTCGACGATCTTGCCAGTGAGGCCACCAACGGTGCCGTTGGCGGTGAGCGTGGTCGCCCGCGCGGGGATCACGGCGACCGAGGCAAGCTTCGTCACGTCGAGCCGCAGGTCCATGTTCGAGCTCAGGCCCGAGTACACGGTCGAGGTCGGGTTGTGACAGCCGCCGCAGTTGGCGTGCAGATAACCGAATGCCGCCTTGTCGACCGTCGTTGCCGCCGCGGGGAACGGGAAGTACGGGCCGGTCGACGGCGCGGCAGGCGGCGCGGACAGGAGGTTCAACCCGACGGCGTCGGCCAGATCGAGGTTCCCGACCGGAGCGCTGTGGTCGAGCGAGATCGCCTGGAACCCGAGCACGCGGCCGGGAACCTGCTCGTGGCAGCGGCGACAGTTCGCGCGCGACGGGATGTCGTGCTGCGTGCCGTTCGCGTTCGGCACGCCGGAGCCCGGCGATGCCAAGGTCGTCGCGTTCTGCGCCGCGTTCCATTCAAACGAAGCGTAGAACCACGAGCCCGGCGCGAGATCATCCGCGAGGACCTTCGTCATGTAGCGAGTCTCGACGCGCGTGGTGCCACGCGTGAACTCCTTCCACACCTTTGTGCCCACCGGGAACTTCCAGTGGTTCATGTCGGTCGTGTCGACCTTGGTGCCGGCCGGCAGCGAGATCCAGCGCCGCTTCGTGGAGCCATCCGCGTACAGCTCGTACTGCGGCTTGTAC
>JAYUYE010000572.1:0-4072 GCA_043752985.1 Myxococcales bacterium | reverse complement strand
TGCGCCCCGTTGCCGTGAGGCTGAACGTCGCCGGGAGCGTCGAGGAGCCGACGGGGAGGTCATCCATGCGGGTCGTTCCGCCGTTGCCGAGCGTCACGCGCAGCGTCGCCACATCGTGCACCGCCGGGCGATTGGTGACGGTGACGATCGTGTAGAGGTCGCCGGAGCCGTCGTCCCCACAGCCGGCGCACGCCAGGAGCACGAGGTACGCGGCGCGCTTCATGGGTTGAACACGATGGGCGGAAGACCGAGCGTGGTCATCGGGGGTGCAGTCGAATCCGACCGCGTCGCCGCGTAGATCCCGACTCCACCGGCGACCCCAACCACGGCGAGCCCGGTCCAGAACCACCACTTCTTGTAGACCGGTGACGCGGTCGCCTCGGGTTCTTCCTTCTTCTTGTCGAGCTTGAACTTCTTGGAGTTGCCCTTCTCCTGCTCGGTTTCGAGCTCGGTGATGTACTCCTCGACCTGCTCGCGGTTCTCGGCGTCGGGCTCGAGCTTCAGGTATTTCTTGAAGCTGAACACCGCGGCGTCGTAGTCGCCGAGGTTGCGATAGCACTGCCCGATGTTGAACAGAATCGCAGGGATCTCCTTGGCTTCGTACGCCTGCTGATACTCGTCGAGCGCCTCGTCGAACTTGCCGAGGTTGAACAGCTTCTGCCCGCGGTCGAAGTGCCGCTTCGCAGACTTGGTCGACGGATCCTCGGCATGCGCCACGCGGGTGGCGAGCAGGGTCACGATCAGGACCAGGAGTAGACGTGCCGGTGCGGTCATGGGCGCTTGCGGCGGAACGGATCGAGCGTGTCAGAGCGATCGATCTTGTCGGCGGCCTTCTTGTCTGGCTTCTTCTCGCCGGTCCTCACGGTGCCGCCGGTGGGATCGATGAGGTCCGGATCCTGCTTCTCGCCCGGATCCGGGGTGGCGATCTGCGGCTGCTTGTCGGGGGCCTTGGTGGACTTCGTCGACTTCGTCGACTTCGTCGACTTCGTGGACCTGGTCGACTTCGTCCCTACTGTCGTCGTCTGCGTCGGAACCGTGGTCGGCGCATAGCGCTCGAGGGTGACGCTGAACTCGCGCTTGCCCTGCGTCAGGTCGACGACGATCACGCCGTCCTTGTGGCCGTCGGTCTTCACGATGAACGTGCGCAGCGTCGACGCGCCCTCGGTCATCTCGAGGTTGTGGTCACACGGCGTTCTGCACAGCTCGGCCGACTTGCCCTCGGCGAACACACCGCCGCTCGGCAACGAATCGAACCGGATCTGGACTTGCTTGACGCCGACAGGGGGCTGAGGCGGCGTGCTCGCCTGTGTGATCGCAGGTTCTTTCGCGGCGACGGGTTGGGTGTCCGGAAGCCCGCCGCCGGCGTACCAGACCGCGGCGCCGATCCCGAGCCCGACCGCGACCGCACCGCCGATGACCCACACGAACCACGGCGTTGCTGCCTGCGGCGGTGGCGGTGGCAGCCCGACGATCTGGCTGTAGCCCGCCGAGTTGTAGAGCGACGGAGAGAACCCGGCGGAGTGATGGATCGAGGCGTATGGCGCGGAGTGCGCCGACGGATGCCCGCCGGACGCCGGCGTATGGAGGTGCGGGATCATCGTGGCGGGGAGCGTCGGCACCGGCGGTGGACGGATCGCGCTCGTGGTCATCGAGGCGAACCCGGGCGGATGCGTCTCCATCGCGCCGAGCAGGTGCAGCAACGCATCGCGCAGCTCGAGCACGTGCTGGAACCGAGCGTTCGCGTCTTTCTCGAGCGCTTTGAGGATCACCGCCTCGAGCCGCTCGTCCATCTGCGAGCCGGCCTGGGTCAGGCGCGGGCGAACCGGCATCTCGGTGAGGTGCTTGCGGACGTACTCGCCGAACGACCGGCCGCGGAACATCGGCTGCCCGCAGAACAGCTCGTACATGATCGCGCCGAGCGAGTAGATATCCGAGCGCGCGTCGATCGCCATGCCGCCCGCTTGCTCGGGAGACATGTATGCGGGCGTGCCGATCACCGAGCCGGCAGCCGTCTGGAAACCGATATCCTCGTCGTCGCGGTTGAGCAGCTTCGCGACGCCGAAGTCGAGCAGCTTGACGAGCTCGGCACCGTCGGACGTCGGCACGACGATCACGTTGTCGGGCTTGAGATCGCGGTGGACAATGTTGACCGAGTGCGCTGCGGCGAGCCCGTCGCAGATCTGCACGAGCACGGCGAGGGCGCGCGGAAGATCGATTCCCGTGCGAGCCCACTTGCCGAGGCTCTGCCCGCGTAGGAACTCCATGACGATGCACGTGGTGCCGTCCTCGAGCTCGAGGATGTCGGGCACGTCGACGATGTTGCGGTGCCGGATCCGGTTGACGGTGCGCGCTTCCTGGATGAACCGCGCGACGGCGTCCTTGCGCTTCGCGTAGTCACTGCGCAGGAGCTTGAGCGCGACCTCGCGGCCGAGCTTGATGTGCTCGGCGCGATACACAAAGCCCATGCCGCCCTTGCCGAGCAGCTCTGCGACCCGGTAGTTGCCGAGCGTGGTGCCGGTGCGGTCGTCCGGATCTTCGCCCTTCGGCAGCGGCGGGGGCTTCAATACCGGACGTGGGGGAGCCGGCGTCTTGCTGCGCGCGTTCGGCGAATCGATCTTCGTCCCCGCGTCGCGTTCGTTCTGCCGCGCCTCGTGCGTGCCGAGTGCGAGCGATGGATGTGACGGCTCGTCGTCCTCGGCCTCGACGTCGATCGAGAGCGATTGCGTGGGATCTCGTCCGGCACCCCTGTCAGGGTGCGCAGGATCGCGTGAACGCGGATCGCGAGTCGTCATGCAGGCCCCGTCATCCCACCTCGAACGCGTGAGGACTCACCTCGGGGTACCGGGAAGTGTACGATCCAAATCCCCCCACAGCAACCAAAGGATTCCGGGGGGTTGTGCGCCGGCCCACGGTTTCCTCCCCGGCTACTCGATCGGCTGCCCGAGGACCCGCAGGGCGTCCGAGATCGCGATCGAGACCTGGTCGACCTGCTCCTGCTGGTACCGGGCCCGCAAGGCCGGGATTGCCTGCGGATTTCCGAGATCCCGAAGGGCATGGGCGGCCGCAGCCCGGATGTCCCGGCTGGGGTGATCGAGCTGCGGAACCAGGATCGCGACGTCTCCCGGGATCCGGAGCACCCCGAGCGCCTCGAGCGCCGCCCGGAGGACCAAGAGGTCACTCCCGCGCCGCGCGTCCCGGTAGCGTGGGGTCGTGGCGACGGTCTCGAGGGTCTGGTGCGCCTCGTGGGTCCCGCACGGCGCGCTGCAAAAATGGGTCAGCGCGCGGATCGCGCGGAGCTGGATGCCGAGATCGATCGTGCCTTGCGACAGCGCGATCGCCTTCAGATTCGACAGCGCCTCGATCTCGCTGCCGTTGAACACGCCGGTCAGCTGATTGCTCGAAGGCAACGAATCGATCGGCGTCAGCGCGTTGATCACGGGCTGCGTCAGCACGAGCGCATCGCCATACGCCGCGGCGGAGATGCCGATTGCGATCGCGAGACCTACGCCCACGCGCTTCATCGCAGCACCGCGCTCTTCGTCAGGATCGCGCGCTGGCCCGCGCTCAGATCGATCCCGCCGAGCTCCGAGAAGAACATCAGGTTGTTCCGCGAGTCGTCGCTGTCGTCGATCGGATCGCGCCAGGTTGCGTGCTGCCCGACCTCGAGCTCGACGTTATGATAGAGGCCCATGTAGCGCGCGACCTCGTGCGCGGTCAGGCGCGCGAGCTGCGTCCACGACCGGTAGCACAGCGTGTCGACACCGACGATGACGCCCGACTGGCGCGTGCCACCGAGCCCTGCCGGTCCCGGGTTCGGCCCGAACGCCTGCAGTCCGACGGGCGAGAGCGTCCGCACGAAGAACACGTTGATCCCGGTGCCACGCGCACCGAGCGACAGGAGCGAGCCGACATTCGCGATCGCGAGACCGTCGAGATCGGGATGGTTCGTGACGTCCTCGTACGTCGTCGCACCGAGCGACAGACCACCGCCGGCGAAGATCGACTGTAGCTCGCCGAGGTAGTCGGTCTGGAAATAGGACGCGGTCTTCGCGGTGCTTGCCTCGAGCCGCTG
>JAYUYE010000571.1:0-9768 GCA_043752985.1 Myxococcales bacterium | reverse complement strand
CGGCGCGTGCCACCGGTATCGTGCACCGTGACCTCAAGCCACAGAACCTGATCGCGAGCGACGGCGTGTGGAAGGTGCTCGACTTCGGCGTCGCCTCGCTCGGCGCGCAGACCGGCACGCTCACGCAGGGGGCTATCGTCGGCACGCCGCAGTACATGGCGCCGGAGCAGGCACGCGGCGAACGCGTCGATCACCGGGCTGATCTCTACGCACTCGGAGCGATCGCCTATCGCGCGCTCACCGGCCGCAACGCCTTCAGCGGCGCTGACACGCCTGCGCTGCTGTATGCCGTGATCCACACGATGCCCGTGGCGCCGTCCTCGCTCGCGGAGCTTCCTGCCGATGTCGATCGGTGGGCCGCGCTCGCGCTGGCCAAGGCCCCCGCCGCGCGCTGGGACACCGGCGCCGAGCTGGCGCGCCAGCTCGAGCTCGCGCTCCGATGCGAGCTCGCACCCGACGTCCGCGGCGCCGCCGACCGGGTGTTGCGCGCGACCCCGTGGAAGGTGGCCGCGTGACCTCGCTCGCACTCGGCGGCGCGTTCTTTGCGTGGCCGTACCTGGCCGGCGTCGCGTCATACGTCCAGCGCGAGCGCGCGCTCGCGCCGCACGCGCGCGTCTACGGCACGTCCTCCGGGGCGGTGGTCGCGACAATGCTCGCCTGTGGGATCGACGTCGCTCGCGACGGCATGGACCTTGGCCTCCGAGCCGACCGCGACGGACTCGGCGGCCGGCGGATGCCGTTCTTCCGGCCGACCGCCTTCCTCGCGCCGCACATCGACGAGATGGATCGCGCATTACCCTCCGACGCGCACGAGCGTGCGCACGGCCGGCTGTACATCACGATCCGACGCGCGCCGTGGTTTCGTCAGATCGCCATCTCCGACTTCCCGACGCGCGAGTCCCTGCTCGACGTGCTGGCAGCTACCGTCGCGGTCCCTGGGTTGACCGTGCCGCTCGTGCACCGGAGCCCGCGGTTCGGTGCATGTATCGACGGTGGTCCTGGCGTGCCGGTCGACGACCGGCCCGACGTGCTGACCACGCGCGTCGGCGTGTTTCAGCGCGGGGGGTACCACCTGCGCCCTTCGACCCCGGTCGGTCTGGACCTCATGTTCGGCGTCCCCGAGGAGAGCCGGCGGCGCGGGCTGTTCTCGCTTGGCTACGCCGATGCCCGGCGCCACTTCGGAGGTACGCCCTGATGGATCGCAGCAGCGCGCTCCCTCGCACCGTCCTGTCGACCGCCGCCGACGCCCTGCGCGACGAGGAGATCGAGCGTACGCGCGGCTTCATCCGCATCGGCTGGGCAATTGCCGTCGGGGCGATCCTCGCCGCGCTCGCCCTGCCCGGCAACCCGGCGATCGGGCGCGTGCTCGTCATCGCGATCGCCGCGACCGCCGGCCTCTCCGCGTTCGTCCACCACCGGCTGACCGAGCCGGCGGCGCTGCGCTCCCCCTCGATGACACTGCTCGCCCTCGCCTGTGCGGGGTGCGGAGTGCTGGCGATGCTGTACACGGGCTACTTCAGCGGCGCCCCACTCATGCTCGCGCTCGGCGTGTACTTCTTTGGCCGGACCGAGCAGCGCGCCGCCGCGATCGCGATGTTCGTGCTCGTCGCCGGCTCGCACGCCGTCCTCGCGGCGCTCGTGATGACCGGTGTGATCGCGGATCCTGGATTCGCACCGCTGAGGCCCACGGTCAACGTCCAGGCTCAGCTCGCGGGCATTGGCTGCGCGATGTTCGGGTACGGCATCGCGTTCTGGCTCGCGCGCTCGACGCGCGCCGCCTCGCTGCGCTCGATCGAAGAGCTCCAGCGCGCAACACGGATCGCAGCAATGCGCCTCGCCCAGCTCGACGAAGCCCGCGACGATCTCGACCGCGCGCTCAAGATCGGCGGGCCCGGTCAATTCACGCGCGCCGTCGTTGGTAGCTGGGAGCTTGGCTTCGTGCTCGGGCGCGGCGGTATGGGCGAGGTCTACGAGGCGACGCACGTCGACACCGACGCCACGGCCGCGGTGAAGCTGCTCCGCCGCGAGCTGCTCATCGACAAGACCCACGTCGAGCGGTTCCTGCGCGAGGTACGCGCCGCGAGCACGCTCGACTCCCCGCACGTCGTGCGCACGCTGGAGGCCTCGGGGCCCGACGATGCGGTGCCGTTCCTCGCGATGGAGCGCCTGCGCGGCGACACCCTGAGCGCGATGCTCCGTGGGGCCGGCACCCTCGACCGCGTGCTGATCGTCGAGCTCGTCCAGCAGCTTGCACGCGCGCTCGAGCTAGCGCGCGCCGTCGGCATGGTCCATCGCGACATCAAGCCGCCAAATATCTTCCGCACCGATGACGGGGTGTGGAAGCTGCTCGACTTCGGAGTCGCCGTGCTCGGCGACAGCTCGGGAACTCTGACCCAAGGCGGCGTGATCGGTACCCCAGGCTACATGGCTCCCGAGCAGGCCAAGGGCGAAGCGGTCGATCACCGAGCCGACGTCTACGCGGTCGGCGCGGTCGTGTACCGCTGCCTGACCGCCCGCCCGCCCTTCGCGAGCCCTGACCAGGCTTCCTTCCTCTACGCGATGGTGCACGACCCCGCGGTGCGGCCGAGTGCCCTGGCGTCGGTCGATCGCGACGTCGAACGCGTGCTCGCCATCGCACTCGCAAAGAAGCGTACCGATCGGTTCGACACCGCGACCGAGCTTGCCGACGCACTGACCGCCGCATTCGCGAACCGGCTCGCGCCGCGGCTGCGCATCAAGGCCGACGCGCTGATCCGCGCGATGCCATGGCGTGAGGTCGATACCGCATTGACCACGCAGCTCGCGCGCCATCGTTGAAGAAGATCGGTTTCGTCGAGATCAAGGGCCGACGGCCGACTTCGGAATCAGCTCGCGTCAGCCGGCGCGGACCGCTGCACGGAGATCCGGGAACTGCGCATCGATGGCGCCGGACATCGTGTTGAGGTCGCCGTTCATGGCGCCCTGCTTGTCGTTCGCCTGGCCACAGGCGGCGGCGCCCTTCTTCAGCTCGGCCTGGATGTTGTTGATCTGCAGCACGAGCGTCGGTTCGCTGGCCAGATCGGTGACGGACTCGACGTAGAGCCGCATGCCACGCACGTTGATGTCGGCGCCGCGTCCGTTGAGGTGCCCGTTGGCCGCGCTCAGCTGGAGGATGATCTTCATGTTCGCTTCGATCCTGGCCCACTTGGCGGCGTCGCTCAGGATGGGGTGCTGACTGACCGTCGTCTTCATCGTGCAGCGGCCCGGGCTCAGGCTCAGGCTGGCCTTCGCCTGACAGTTGGCCTGGATGCCCGCCGACGCCTGGCCCGACGCCCCGCCATTGCCGGCGTTTCCGGAAGCGCGAGCGCTGGCGCTGGCGCTGCACTCGGAGACCAGACTTGCGTTGAAGCTCGGCGGCTGGCACTCGAGCGTCGTCTTCACCTGGATCGCGCTGCGGAGGAAGTTGGCGATCGCATTGGCGTTGGCTTCGACGCCGAGCGCCGCGGCGAGGTCGGCGGTTGCTCGGCCGTGCATGTCAAACGCCAGGTTGACCGCCTGCAGGTAACCCTCGGCTTCGACGACCCACGAGGCGTACTTGGACGGCATCTGCGCGATCGGGAGCCGGATCTCTGCAGAGGCGCTGACCGAGGCGCTCCCTCGGAACGATCCACTGCCAGCGCAGGCGGATGAAAGCGAAACAGCAGCCAGGACGGAAGCAAGTGCGAAACGAGTCATTTCTAGTTCCTTCATTGATTGTCCAGAGACCGCGCCATCATAAGGCGGCTGCGACGCGAGTGGTACTGACCTGGCAGCTGCCTGCTGACAGGTATGCCCTGTGACGTGCACGCACCCCGCACCATTCACTCAGCGACGCCCAGGGTGACCGTGATGAGGCGTCCGTCACGACGGTCGATCTTGGCTCGGCTCCGACAGGCGATCCCACCGGCGTGGCACATTTTGCCCGAGCCGTGGCGGATTCGGCACCTTGCGAGGGAGGTCGGGCTGTGAACACATCCCGCTCATGTTCAAGCGCAACGTTCTCGCGGTCGCGATCGGTGGGACCGCCCTCCTCGGGTGTGGAGAAACCGAGACCACGAAGGGCTCCCCCGACGCGGCGGTCTCGATCGATGCGGCGCCTGCGATCGACGCGCCGACGGGTGGTGGCGGCACGCTCGCGGGGATGGTGTCGCGTAGCGCACAGCCGATGGGCGACGCGCGCGGCCATGTCTACGTCGCGCTGTTCGACCGCGATCCGGTCATCAACATGTCGACGGCCCAGGTCATCGCGCGCGTCCGGATCGACAACGCGGATCTGTCGGCAACCGGAACCACCGTCGCGTACACGCTGACCAGCATCCCGCCGCGCACCGCGGACTACTTCCTGCTCGCGTTCCTCGATGACAACGCGAACGTGGATCCAACGAGCGCGAGCGCAGGCCCCGATCGTGGCGATCTCGTGAGCCTCGATGGACTCGCGGCGCCGAGAGTGAAGGTCACGGGTAGCGGGACGCAGAGCGAGAACATCATTCTCAACTCGGTCCTGCCGTTCTGATGACCGCCTGCCGATCACTCGGGTTGTTGGCCGTGCTCGCGACCGCGTGTGCGTCGCCGGAATCGCCGGTCTGTTCGCCGAACCTTGCCCCCGACGGGATCTACCCTGGTTACGACTACTGCTCGACGGCGCGGTACCCCGACTTCACCGATCCCGATCGGCGCTGGGACGGCTCGTATCCCGAGCTGTGCACCGGTGTGACCGGCGAGGATGCGTTCGCGTGCGGCGAGCAGCTGTTCTGGCAGGTGTTCCAGTTCGATCATGACCAGCGCAAGCTCGCCTACGACGCGATGCGCGTGCTGGTCACCCAGGAGGAGGAGGCCGGGACGCTCGACGCGCAGCGATTGACGCGCCTGAACTTCCGGACCGGACAGCTCGCGGTCTCGCTGTTCGCGGAGAACGGCGACACCAGCCCGGGGGCGCAGGTCCAGCGTGACCTCGAGCGGGCCGTCGAGCTCGATCCCGATCACGACGTGATCATCGAGGCCTGGCTCTACACGGTGAAGATCAACGCGGCGGTTGTTCTCGGGCAGGATCCCACCCGCTACCTCGACGACCTGTGGGCGCTGGCGGAGCGCGACCGCGCTGCGGTTGCGGGAACCGTGATGGGCGTTGCCGCCGGGATGTCCCTCGATTCGGGCTGGCCTGCGTTCGCGGTCGAGCTCGTCGACTCGATCGACCTCGCGGACTGCTCGCAATACTGCACCTGGGAAGTTCACCGCGCGCCGTTCGCCACGACCGGCCAGTACTTCTCGTATGCCGAGGTGCAGGCGCGTTCGGGGCATCGCGCACGGACGCTCGAGTTCCTCGAGCTCGCCCGGGCGACGCCGCGCTACGATGCGTGGCCGCTGCGCAATGTGGCGGAGACCGCCTATGCGGACGTCGATGGCTTCATGGCGCGATTCTCGGCACGCACGTCCGACAGGCCGGTCACCGATCTGATGCTGAGCGGTTCGACGCAGGCATGCATGGTCTGTCACGCGCCGCTGCGCTGACCGTCCCTGCGTGGAGGCGCCGGCAATGAGCGCTCGCGACGAGCCAGCATCGCTTCAGGTGCGCGCTGCTTCGATCACCGTGCGCACGTCCCACAGCTCCGGGAAGAACACGTTCGACACGATCTTCTCGAGGTACGCGACGCCCGCGGTGCCGCCGGTGCCGCGCTTGTTGCCGATCACGCGCGACACGACCTTGACGTGACGGTAGCGCCACAGCGCGTATGCCTCGTCGACATCGACGAGCTTCTCCGCCATTTCGTATGCGTTCCAGTAGATGGCCGGCTCGTCGTAAACCTTCTTCAGCGTGGCGACGATCTCGGGATGCGACGTGTGCAGCTTGGTGACGTCGCGCTCGAGCACCGCGGCAGGGATCGACATGCCACTGCGGGCCAGGAAGCGCAGGTATTCGTCATACAAGGTCGGCGCTTCGAACACCGCTTTCACCGCCCCGAGCACCAGCGGATCGTGGTTGAACACCTCGAGCATCCGCGGGTCCTTGTTGCCGAGGATGAACTCGATCATCCGGTTCTGGTACGACTGGATGCCGCTCGCTGGCCCGAGTACGTGACGGAACTGGACGTACTCGCTGGGCGTGAGCGTGGCGAGCACGCTCCACTGGTTCATCAGCTGGGTCTGGATGTGCGACACGCGCGCGAGAATCTTGCAGCACGCCCGGGCGTCCATGCGCTGCAGCGCCTCGATCGCGCCCCGTAGCTCGTGGAGCACGAGCTTGAACCACAGCTCCGAGGTCTGGTGCTGCACGATGAACAGCAGCTCGTCGTGATGCGGAGGTGACGCTAGCGGGCGCTGCGCGGACAGCAGCTGGTCGAGCCTGAGGTACGTCGTGTAGTCGAGCTTGCCCGCGAGCTCGGTGAGGAGATCGGGGGCGGTGGGGGCGTCATGCGAGCCGCTCATTCGACCGGCCTATAACACGGGCACGGCGAAGGCACGCGCCGGGTTCGCGAACTTGGGTCGTTGCCGAGCGTGCGGCAAGGGCTCATCGTCATCGGGCCCGAAGGTCCGGGTCGCCACTCGTCACCGGATCGACGTGTCGCAATGGGTCACTCGTTGACACGCACCGCGCGTTCGCCAATCATCGAAGGATGCTGGCGCGTGTGCTCGCGTGCGGAGTGGTCGTCTCGGCGTGCGGCCGCGTCGGGTTCGAACGCGCCCCAGCCGGGAGCGTCGATGCTGCGCCGATGGCGGATGGCTCGCCCACCACCGATCCACTCAGCGCGTTCGATGATTCGTTCGATGGCAGCGGGCTCGAGCCCGACTGGTCCGTACTGAACCCTGGTTTTCTCGGATTGGTCGTTGGAGGTGGAGTCCTGACGATCACCCCGACCCTGGCGGGGCACTGGTACAATGGGGGGCAGGCAGGGCTTTTGTACAAAGTCGTGCCTGGCGACTTCATCATGACCGCGGAGGTCTCGGTGGAGAACTTCGTGACGCCGGGAATCCCGACCACGTCAAACTGCCTGGGTCTGATCCAGGCACGCGATCCGATCGCGCCATTCGAGAACAATGTCTGGATCGGGGTGGGTGCGATCTCCAACCAGTGGTCGGTCGAGCCGAAGAGCACGGTCAACAGCGTCACCGAATGGGTACGGACGGACTGGTCGCAGCGCGCGATCCTCAGGATCTGCCGCATCGGCACCAGCTTCCGGATGCTCGCGGCCGAACCTGGAACCGCCGTCTGGTCCCGCGCCGTTGAATACATCCGCCCGGATCTACCGAGTGCGTTGCAGGTCGGCATCGCCGCCTCGTGCAACAATTTCCCCCTCGCCCTCGAGGCGCGTTTCGAGGCGATCACCTTCGCGACCCCCACCGGCCCCGGCGATTGCATCGGCCCGTGATCGTTCCGCTACGGCGCGATGAGTGCAACGACGTTGGGTGTGCGGAGCGATCCGTTGAAGGCCATGTGTGCTGCGACGACTCCGCGTGCACGAAGGCGCTGCGTATCGTTTGCCGGACTCGGAGCAGGTCTCATGTTGACTGGTGACGACTGCGCGAACTCTCAAGCGTCCCCATGAACTTCTCAGCCCGGCTGAGCATGCGATGAGGCGAGCGTTCGCCGCGTGCGTTGCGTTCGCGGTCCTCGTCGCCATCGTGGTCGTCCGCTTCGGCTTCAAGGATCCACCGCCCGACGCGCCGGCGCACCCGATCGTCGATGCTGCGATCGCGGATGCGCCGGTCGATGCTTTGGCCGTGGTTCTTGATGCGGGGCCGACCCCGAAGAAGCATGCACCGAGGCCCAGAGCGAAGCCGACACCGACGCGGCCTGCGCCAACCCACACACAGCCATCGACGCCCGTGATGCCGACGCCGGTGATTCCGACCCCCGTGGTCCCGACACCCGGAAGGCCGCAGTGTACGCACCCGCCAAACCCGACGGGCTGCCCGGCGAAGGAGCCCAACGTCAACCGGCCGTGCGATGCCGACGGTGTGCACTGCGTCTACGGCACGAGCTGCTGTCCGTTCGAGTACGTCTGCAACAACGGCGCATTCGAGGCCAGGTTCACGAGCTGTCCGTGAACCGCGTGGAGGCCCGCTGCTGGCAGGCTACGAGCCTCAGGTCGCGGTGGCCCAGGTGATCTGAGTCGCGGCGGGCAGCTCGATGCCGAAGTACTCCGCGAGCACCTGCAGCAGCTCGGCGTTTGATTGAATCGTGCGATGAGTCGCAACACCATCGCGACCGCGGATCGATAGCTGGTCGTTCGCCAGGCCAATCCGGCCGCCATCGCGGGCTGCGCGTGCGACGTGAAGCCTGTTCTTGAAGTGCGAGCTCGGGTGCGTGCTCGTGTACCAGTTGGCGACAATGCGATCGATGACCGGCATCTCCTCGAGGGTGAACTCGTTGACATCCAGCCACGCGTCGCCGAATCGGATCTGATGGTAGACGAGGCTGCCTTCGCGCAGCAGGCGCCGCACGTCGTGAGGCGTCGTTTGCTCGCCGGTCTCCGCGAGGCGAAGAGCACCCGTCAGTGACATCGCGCCAACCCCGACGTCGGCGAGGTACGACTCCTCGAGCTCGACGCGGACAAACAGGTGGGTGCGCGCGGGTGTGAACTCGCGCGGGCGCTGGTAGCGGACGCGAGCTGATAGCGGGCGGACCGTGAACCCGAGCTGCTCGAGGACGGCGAGGAACAGCGTGTTCTGCTCGAAGCAATAGCCACCGCGACGCTCGTGGATCAGCTTGCGCTCGAGAGCCGGTAGCTCCAGATCGATCGGGCGTCCCAGCAGGACGTCGATATTCTCGAACGGAATGCTCTGAACGTGAGCGTCCGACAGCGCATTGAGCGTCGCCAGTGTTGGCGCGCGCGAGGCCGTGTAGCCGATGCGGGTCAGGTAGGCGTCGAGATCGACCATGCAGTTCGCATCTTACGGCAGGTCACTCCGCCACGCGATGACCTTGCCGCCACCGGCACCCAGGGTCGGGTCGATGACGACGTCGACCTTGGCGTCGCGCCCGAACAGATCGCGGAGCGTGTGCTCGAAATCCTCGCGTGGGATCGGAACGCTGGGTAACGGCCGGAGCCGCAGCTCGACGGAGCCGTCGGCACGCTGGTGGAGTGCGTGCTGAACGAACGGCGCGAGCGGGCGAATGCGCCGCGCGACGTCGACCGAGCTGACCCGATCGCCGTTCCTGGCGCGGAATGCGACGGGCGAGCGACCCTCGAGATCGAGAATGGCGCGCGCCGGGCGGCCATCCGGGAGCATCACCGTGGCGAGCCGGCCGTGGTCGCCGGTGCGATAGCGCACGAGCGGGAGATAGCGGTTGCGACCGCCGGTCACGGTGATCTCGCCGCGCGCGCCGTCGGGCAGGCGCTCGCCGCCGGGACCGAGGACCTCGACAAACAGGTCGTGGAGCAGCACGACGTGGCCGTCGATTCCCGGCACGCTCACCGCGATCGGTCCGGTCTCGGTCGTCGAGTAGAGGTCGATCACCGTCGTGCCCCACGCGGCGCGGAGCTGATCGGCGAGCTCGGGGCGCAGACTCAGCGCGCTCGAGATCACGACGGCAGGTCGGAGCGGAATCTCGAGGCGCAGCGACTCGGCGAGCGCGATCGGCTCGGACGAGACGAAGGCCGGCGCGAAGTCGCGGAGGAAGCGATCGCGCGAGGCGGCGCCGCCGGCCCAGTCGTGCGGCTCGAAGTTGAGCTTCGCGAAGACGGCTCCCGCCCATCCGCTCATGCTGGTCGCGAACACGTAGGTTTGCCGCTGCATCGATGCGTTGATGCA
>JAYUYE010000570.1:0-9781 GCA_043752985.1 Myxococcales bacterium | reverse complement strand
AGAAGATGATCGACGCGAAGGCGGATGCGAAGCCGGTCAAGGTCAAGGTCGAGGCGAAGCCAGAGCCGAGGACCGAGGACAAGAAGGTCGAAGCCAAGCCGGCGAAGGTCGAGACGAAGCCCGAGGACAAGAAGGCCGAGCCCGAGGTCAAGAAGCCCGCCGCCGACGCTGCGAAGCCGGTGACCAAGCCCGCCGCAGACAAACCGATCACGAAACCCGACACCGCCGAGGCAAAGGCCGAGGCAAAGGCCGAGGTAAAGCCCGAGGAGCCGAAGCAGCGGTTCACGCTCCAGCTGTCGTCGTTTCAGGACAGGAGCGAGGCCGAGGCGTTCCTCGACACCGTCAAGGCGCGGGGCTACCAGGCGCAGATCACGCAGGCGCAGGTCGAAGGCAAGGGCACGTTCTACCGGGTGCGGATGGGGAACTACCGCTCGCTCGACGCGGCGACGTCGGCGAAGAGCGACTTCGAGAAGGCGTCGAGTAAGTCCGCTTCGATCATGAAGCTGTAGGCGCGAGCGCGACGACCCACGACGGGACGTCCGCATCGCCCACGACCACCAGGCCCGCATCGCGCGGCCACGGCTCCGGCTCCTGCTCGGGGAAGGTCAGCGCCACCAGGGTTGCTCCGTGCAGGCGAGCTTCGAGCACCCCGCGCGAGCTAGAACCGTGGAGCACCGCAATCCGGCCGAGCTGGGCTGCGAGCTCGGTCTCGATCGCCGCATCGGACTTGCCGTCGCGTGCGAGTCGCTGCACGCCCGGGCGCGGGGCGGTTGCGGCGCCACCGACGAGCCGGATCGCGCGCGGAGGGAGGCCGTCGAGGTAGTCGGTGACCGCCCGACGAAGGGCGACCTTGCCACCGCGGCGCGTGATCATCGCGAGCGCCGCGAGCTCCCCCTGACCGAGTGGCTCGGTCCAGTCGGACAGCATGCGCGCTAGCTGCGCGATCGACAGCGCCGGCGTGCCCACGAGGTAGGTTGCATAAAGCGCGATCAACGTGCGGCGCGCGGCCGGCGGCAGTGCCATGCGATGCGCGAGATCACCGAGCTCGGAGTCGATGGGCACGACCGGCACCTCGTGACGAACGCTGCGAAGAAGGTCGAGACCGAACGATGCGATTGGATCGCGCCACGCCCGATCGACGGGCTGGGCGGCAGGAGCCGCGCTTGGCTTCGAGGTTTCCTTCGCCGTCGCACTCGGAACGCTCGGCGGCGGCGGTTCGCCCGCTACCGCCCCGACGGTGCCGATCGGTAATCGCCAGGGTTCGTCGTCGGCCGCGCCAATCCCGATCAAGCTGATGTCGTTGCCGACGACGAGCTGCGCGAGCGGAATCCCCGGTCTCCACGGCGTCTCGAGAGAAGCGAGCGAGTGCGCGAAGCAATGCACGCGAACGAGGCCTCGGCCGGTGATGAGCACGATCAGCGGCGATGCCGGATGCGAGACAACGTCCTCGATCAGAGCACCCGCGTAGTGCTCGAACGGGCGGCCGTCCGACAGGCGATAGACGACCATCTCGTCCGTGCCAGGGCGGGTGACCCAGAGGTGACCGGCGGCGGTACCGACGGCGCGCGGCGGTGGCGGGAGCTGGAGCTGGAGACGATGGAGGGGCCGCGCAGCGACGGCATCCCAGACCTCGAGCTTCTTGGGCAGGCCGAACAAGATCTGATTGCGATCGAGCCCGACGCTGAACTCGATGGCTCCACCCGGATCGATCGTGGTCCACGCGAGCGCGCGGGCCGCGACCCGCAACAGCTTGATGGACGTGCCGTCGCGCGAGACCAGCACCACGCGCGGCCCTGTGATCGAGGCGATCCGCATCGGCTGATCGAGATCGAGGCGCGCGACCGCCTCGAGGTTCGGCACCTGGTGCAGCACGACCTTCGCGCCGTTCGGTCCACGCGTGACCGCCACGAGGACAGTGGGGGGACCGGCAAACGCGATGTCGACATCGTCGTCATCGAGCGTGATCCGTCCGAGTACCGGAGCGGCCGCCTTGGCGAGCAGGGTGACCTCGCGACCGCGCCGGACGATCGCCCACTGCCCGTCGAGTGACGTCGTGAGCATCACTGCTTTCGAGCAAACCCTCGGATGATCGTCACGAGCTCGTTGACCACGTCAGGCTTGTCCTTGAGCTGGACCTGGGCCGGCATCATCGGGCTCTTGCCGACCGCTTGGCCGCCCTCGAGGATGATCTTCTTGAGGTCGGCGTCGGTCACGCTCGCCTGCCATTCGGGATCGGTGTAGTCGCGCGGCTTGGGGGTGAGCGACTCGGCGGCCGGTCCGTTGCCGGTGCCGTCGACGCCGTGACACGTCGCGCAGACCGTCATGAACGTCCGTTGCGCCTCGCTCTGCGCAACGGCCGGCTCACGCGGACCCGATTCCGGCTTCGCCCCCGGGGAACCCGACGACGGCGGCGGGGGCTTGTCGTTCTTGCCACAGGCGGCGAGGAGCAGTGTCGCGAGCAGGAGACTGCGCATGAGTTAGAGGGTAGCTCACTCGTACGGATCGGTGCGCGTCCAGGTGCGCACGACCTTGCCAGCGACGACGCTCAGCTTGATTTCGCGCAGCGAACGCTGGTCGTCGCAGTCGAGATCACCGACCGCGCGTAGCGTGGCTGTTGTCCCGCTCGGGTCGGGAGCGTAGGAGTATGTGTAGCGATACGTGTCGTCGATCGAGAATCCGAGCTCGCGCCAGCCGGCTGTCTCCCAGATTGTCGGATCCGCCTCGCACGTGCCACCTTGCTCGCAGCACGACGGCACGGGCGTGGGACCGGCAGCGGTCGGCGGCAGCCTTCCGGTCGACGCGTACGCCGTCGCAATTTTAGCCGCGAGGTAGCTCAAGAGATCCTCGGCTTCCTGCGCGCGTGTGTTCGCCGTGCACGCGCGCTTCGCCGAGGGGCAGGTCGCGATCGAGCACAGCGCAGCAAGGAGGAGGAGGTAGCGGAGGCGACGCCACCACATGGATGCACCCTAGTCCCGATCGACGCAGCGTGCAAAGGCTTCGATGATGCGCGCCGTGTGTCGGGGTGCCTCGAGCTGCGGTGCGTGACCGACGCCACGCATGACGACCAGCTCGCCGCGGGGCAGGCCGAGCACCAGATCTTCGGCCGTGCGTTTGGCGATGATCCGGTCCTGCTCGCCGTGGATCACGAGCGCGCGGCGATCGATGACAGAGAGGTCGCGCGGCACACCTTCGTCGCCATCGGCGAGCACGAACCCGCGGAATAGCTTGTGGAGCACATCGGCGCGGCGCGCGCGCTCCATGATCACGTGACGGATCACGGCGCGACCCACCGGCGGTGGTTGCTCGAGCACGATCTGCATGAACCGGTCGACGTCCTCCTCGCGCGGGATCAGCGGATTCTCGCCGTCGACCCAGGCCCGTGCGCCGCCGTCGTGAACATCACGTCCGACCGACGCCACGAGCACGAGCCCCGCGATCCGATCCGGCCAGGTCACCGCGAGCCGCAGCGCGACGCCGCCGCCCATCGAGTTGCCGCACACGATCGCGCGATCGAGCCCCGCGTGGTCGAGGGTACGGATCACGGCTTCCGCGTGATGGCGAATGCTCGCCCGCTCCTCGGGCACATCGGCGGACGCGCCGTGGCCTGGCAGATCGATCAGCAGCGTCCCGCGCGCGTGCGGCACGAGCGCGCTCATCAGCAGCCAGGTCTCCTTGTCGCCGCCGAACCCGTGCACGCACGCGAGTGGCAGGCCGCGCTTCCCGTGGCGGACGGAGTACGAGACGCCGTCGGGTGTCTGCAACGTCTTCACCCGCGCCGCGATTCGCGCCGCCGCGTGCAACGCGCGCAGCTGCACACCGCCGACGGTGACCTCGAGCTCGCTGCGCGTCAGTCGCTGGCGCCAGGTCAACGGGCCGCGGGCGGCCGTCACGGGAGAGCGGGCTTGGCGGGTACGGGCGTGGCGCCTGACAGCGCGCGCACGAACACGAGGAGCTGTTCACGCTCGATCGGCGACAGCGCGATCTTCGCGATGATCGGGTCCACACCCTTCGTACGAGCGGCGGCGATGTAGTGATCGACCACTTCTTCGAGCGTCTTCGCGGTCCCCGCGTGAAAGTAGCTGGGGCGCGCGGCCGCGCCACGCAGCGTCGGTGTGCGGAACATACCGGTCTGCGCTTTGTCGACCAGGCCTCGGCCGGGGTCACCACTCGGATTCGGCGCGACTTGATGAAACCCTTGGTCGGTGTAGAGCGGCGGCACGTGGCACTGCGCGCATTGCGCCTTGCCTGCAAACAGCAGGTAGCCCGCGATGGTCGGATCCGCTGCCGTTGTCGCGCCCGGCTTCGGCAGGCTCGCGGTCGATTCGATCCGGTCCCACGGGGCCGCGCCGGAGTACCGCGTCAGTGCGTACGCTCCGAGCGCAGTGAGGCCGCGATCGAAGATCAGAGGCTTGTCCCTGTCGTCGGGGTGTGAGGCACGGACGAAGTGCGCGCGATAGACCGGGAGGGTCGCGAGCCTCGCGAGGACCTCGGCGAGCTCAGATCCAAGCTGGCCGCGGACGTGAGTGACGAGGAGGTTGTCCGGCGCGGCGTACCGTCCATCCCAGCCGAGCGGCCCGGCCCACGGAAGGTTGACGAGCGTCGGCGTGCGGCGGAGGTTCTGTTTGCCCTCTGCATTGGCCTGCATGCCGCCGGCGTAGCCCGTCGCAGGGTCATGGCACGTCGAGCACGAGAGCTTGCCCGTGCTCGACAGCCGCGCGTCATGGAACAAGAGCTCGCCGAGCGCGACGAGCTCGGGCGTGATCTCGACGATCTCGGGGCGATCCGGCAGCGCCGGCAAACCGGCGGGTGGCCGCGGCACAGGGGGAGCCGGCGGCAGCTGGACGACTCCTGGACCCGCATCGTCGACGGGCGTCAGCAGGTGGCTGCCCGCATCACGCTTCGGTGTCGGATCCGCGGGCTTCTTGTCTCCGCTCTTGGGGCAACCGGCGAGAACTGCGACGAGTACGAGGAGCTTCACGGCGCCGTGAGCCTACCCCACGCGGGGACGGCATCGAGCACGCGCAGCACGTTGCCGCCGAGGATCTTTTCGAGCACGCGCGTCGAGACGCCGCGCCGCGACAGCGCGACCGTGAGGTTCGGCATCGCTGCAATGTCCTCGAGCCCCTCGGGTGGGACGACAAAGCCATCGAAGTCAGAGCCGAGCGCGGGAACGTCGTCGCCAGCGACATTGATCACGTGGAGGATGTGATCGACGACCGAGTCGATCGATGCCGAGCCGAGATACTTGCGTGAGAAGATCACGCCGATGCAGCCGCCCTTGTCGGCGAGTGCGCGGATCTGCTCGTCGTCGATGTTGCGCCAATGCTCGTGCACGCCGAGCACGCCGGTATGCGAGACCATCGGCGGCACGGTCGCCAGCTCGAGCGCATCGAAGTAGCCCTTGCGGTTGATGTGCGCGAGATCGACGATCACGCCGCAGCGCTCGCACTCGCGCACGACATCGCGGCCGAACGCGGTGAGCCCGGCATGCGCATCCGCGCCTTTGCCCTTCGCTGGGCGACCGATCGCGTTCGCCGAGAAGTGCAAGAGGCCGAGGTACCGCACGCCGCGACGCGAGAATGCCTCGATCGTCTCGAGGTCGCCCTCGAGCGCGTGGCCGCCCTCGATCCCGCCGAGCGCGGCGATCTTGCCGGCGAGCTTGGCGGCGCGAACGTCGGCCCCGGTGCGCGTCCACGCGAGCTGCTCGGGGTTCTTCGCCATCGCCCCGTCGAGGGCGTCGAGCTGACGCGTGACCGCCTTCGCGCAGCCGCGCTCGGCCCGATTCAAGATCGACGGCGCGGTCCAGAAGCTGAAGAACTGCCCGGCCATTCCGCCGTCGCGCATCCGCGGGAGATCGACGTGACCGAACACGTTGATCGCCTTTGGCATCGGTCGCTCGTGGCGCGCGGCGAGGTCGTAGCCAAGCTTGTCCATCAGCTTCGCGGTGTCCGCGTGCAGGTCGATCACGTGGACCTCGGCGTGGAGGGCGCGGGCCTCGTCGAGCGTCAGGCTCATGGCGTCAGGGGTTTCATGCGATCGCGCGCGACCTCGAGCACTGCGAGCGCGCTGTCGACACGGTTGAATGGCGGCATCACGTAGGCGCCGGCGACACGCTGCTTGACCGCAGCGAGCGCTTCCTGCGCGATCCGAATTCCCTCGGCGCGTGCGGCGGCGGGACCACCCGCGACCTTCGCCATCCGCTCGCGGTACTCGGCGGGAATCGACATGCCGGGGACCTCGTTGTGGAGGAACTCGGCGTTGCGGTGCGAAGCGAGCGGGAGGATGCCGACCATCACCGGGAGGCCGAGTGGGGCGCAATCGTCGAGGAACCGCTCGAGCGTGCGCGGGTCGTAGACAGGTTGCGTCATCACGAGCTCGGCGCCCGCGGCCTTCTTCTCCTCGAGGCGGCGCAGCTCGCGGTCGCGGTCGTGCGCGCCAGGCTCGGCACCGGTCGCGAGCAAGAACGACGTGGGCTCGCATTCTTTGCCCGCAGGATCGACGCCACCGTTGAGGCCCGCCGCGATCCGCAGGAGGCCCACCGAGTCGACGTCGTAGACCGGCGTGGAGAACGGGTAGTCACCCATCTTCGGCGGATCGCCCGTGATGATGACGAGGTCGCGGAGGCCGAGTGCTTGCGCACCGAGGAGGTGCGCGATCAGGCCAAGAAAGCTGCGATCGCGTGCGCAGACGTGGAGGATCGGTTCGATCGTGGTCTCCGCCGTGAGGCGCGCGCACACGGCGATGTTCGCCATCCGCGCCGAGGCACGCGGTCCGTCCGCGATGTTCACGATGTCGACGCCGCCAGCGATCAGGTCGCTGACCTGCTGCTTGGTCTTCGTCAGATCGCTGCCGGGGGGCGTGGTCAGCTCGACGGAGACCACGAACTCGCCCTTCGCGAGTCGCGCCGCGAGTCGACTGCGCTCGGCGAACGGGACCTTCGCCACCGCGACTGGCTTCGGCGCGCGATGGCTCTCGAGTGATGCGGTGACGCCTGGCGCGTGGGCGCCACGCTCGGGCAGCTCGTCGAGCGTCTCTCCGCGCAGCATGCGAACCGCGCCGAGCATCGCGCGCGTGTGCGCCGGGGTGGTGCCGCAGCAGCCACCGACGAGGCGGACGCCACTCTTCAGCATGCGGCGCGCGAACACGCCGAAGTGCTCGGGGTTCGCGACGTAGAGCGTGCGGCCCTCGACCGATGCGGGAAGTCCGGCGTTCGGCTGCGCGATGACGGGGCGCCCGCGACCGACCATGCCGACGCTGACCTGGTAGAGCTCGGCGGGCCCGATGCCGCAGTTTGCGCCGATCACATCGGCACCGGCCGCGATCAATCGATCCGCGACCTCGTTCGGCGTCAGCCCGCCCTCGGCGAGGCAGTGCGCATCGAAGATCATCATCGCGATCACCGGAACGCGCGGCCCGCGCTGCTTGGAGACCTCGATCGCGACCTCGAGCTCGAGGATCGACGAGAACGTCTCGAGCATGATCGCATCGGCGCCGGCGAGGACCAGCGTATCGATCTGTTCGGCGAGTGCGAACCGCGCCGTCTTGCGTTCGGTCGCGCTGGCGACGCTGAACCGCACACCGGTCGGCCCGACCGCGCCGGCGACGAACGCACGCTCCCCCGCGGCCGAGCGTGCGAGCTCGACGCCCGCGCGGTTGATCGCCGCGGCTTGATCGCCGAGGCCGTGCTTCGCGAGCGCGATCCGGTTCGAGCCGAACGTGTTCGTCTCGATCAGCTCCGCACCCGCCTGAACGTAGTCCGTGTGGACGGTCCGGATCAGCTCGGGCTGCGACAGGTTGAGCTCGTCGTAGCTGCGCGTGTGAAGGACACCGCGCTCGTAGAGCAGCGAGCCCATCGCGCCGTCGAGTAGCAGCGGGCCCGAGGCGATCGCCTGCGCGAGCGTGGGCCGGGTTGCCACGACAGGGTTCCGCTGGGTGGTCACGAGCGGAACTCGCGACCGCTGAGCCCGAGTGCGCCGAGCTGGCGCCGGACCTCGCGTAGCGCATCACCGCGCCCGACCTGCGCGAGGTGGCCACCGTCGAACCACTGCACGGTGACGCCCCAGTGAGCGGCGAGGGTCTCCGCCTGATCCGGCGGCGTGATCCGATCGCCCCGGCCGGCGATTACGGCGAGGCGCTCGCGGGGGAGCCGCGGCGGTCGCGTGGTGGGCGCGTGAACGGCGAATACCTCGGCGAGCAGCTCCTCGGTCACGCCCGCCTTTGCCGCGCGTGCGCGCGTGGGGCTGTTCTCGCCGTGACTCCAGAACAGCTTCGCCATCGACACCGCCGGAATCATCGCGACCGCGAAGTCGAGGCCGCCGATCTCGTCGGGGCCGGCGATGCTCGCCCACAGCGAGGTCGTGTAGCCGCCGAGCGACATCCCCAGCGCGCCGATCGCCGTCGACCCGCGCGAGCGCAGGTAGATCGCGAGTGCGCGCAGATCGAAGATCGCCTGGCCGAAGCCCTCGTTGGTGCGCAGCGGGTTCGACGACGGGAACAATGCACCCGAGCGCGCGACCGACGTGCCCGGTGCGCGATCGCCGTGAAATGGCAGCACGAACGCGGCGACATCGAAGCCATGGCGCAGCCAGTACGGCACCATGAACGAGCGCGCTGTGACCCAGTGGTTGCCGCCGCCCCAGCCGTGGAGGAGGACGATCGTCGGGCGACCCTTGCCGCTCGTCCACCAGCGCGCGTGCGCGGTCAGGTTCTCGGTAACCCGCATGTGGAGGTCGTGTGCGAGCGGGTGAAACGGGGTGTACTCGGACGGCCACACCAGGTCGACGACGTGGGTGCCGAGCGGACCCTTGCCCTGCGGCTTGAGCACCATCGCCGCGGGCGGCGGGGCAGGGAAGAACGGGCTGGGAGCTCCGAGCGTGCCGGCGCTGTAGACCTTCGCCAGCTCGAGCAGGCGCACCCGCGCGTCCCCCGGATCGATCCGCGGCGTCCGCGGCGCCATCCGACGCTCCATGAAGCGCACGACGCCGCGGTCGAGCGCGGCACTGGCACGGGTCAACAGGTTCGCCACTTCGGCGGAACCCTACCGCATACGGCTGAACCGCGCCGCAGGGATGATCCCCAGGCAGGTGAATTCAATCCGCGCTATCACGTCTTCTATGACGATGCGCGCTGTTCTGGCCGTCGGCCTTCTCGCGGTCACCGCCGGCCCGGCGGCCGCCGAGACGTTCGGTGGGTTCTCGGGTGTTGACCGTCCCTACCTCGTCAACTCCGACAAGGTCTGCACGCCGATCGTCGTGACCGGCGGCACGGCGAAGGGGTCGCCGACCTGCGAGAAGGCGGGCGCCGACGTCGTCGCGAAGCTGTCGATCAAGGATCCGATCGTCCAGCGCGGTGTGAAGGCAAACTTTGCCGCGACCGCCGCGAGCCGCACGCTGACGGTGACGAAGAAGACAGGTGACAAGATCGTCACGTGGGATGCGACCGATCCGATCGGCAAGGTTGTCGAGGTCTATGCGAGTCAGTACGACGATCGGGTCGCGGTCGCGTACACGGTGCGCCGGATGGGCAAGGAGGTCACCGACGTCGTCGCGTTCGACCTCGGCAAGCCGACGCAGGCGACCCCGGTTCCCGATCCGAACGTGGTGACGCCGACGCCAAACGTCGCCCCCGTGGATCCGGCGACCACCAAGGCGGTCATGGCTGCGCGCAAGGCGCCCAAGGGCAAGGCGGTCGCCGCCTGGAAGGTCGTGATCGCGATCGATCCCGCGCACTCCGAGGCGCACTACCGGCTCGCGGCCGCGCACCTCGCCGCAAAGGCGAAGCC
>JAYUYE010000569.1:0-4083 GCA_043752985.1 Myxococcales bacterium | reverse complement strand
CCTCGCCGCCGAGGAACGTATCGCCCGCGGTCGAGATCACTTCGAACACGCCGTTACCGATCTCGAGAATCGAGATATCGAACGTACCGCCGCCGAGGTCGTAGACCGCGACCTTGCGCTCGATGCTGCGGCCAAAGCCGTACGACAGCGCCGCGGCCGTCGGCTCGTTGATGATGCGAATGACGTCGAGGCCGGCGATCTTGCCGGCATCCTTGGTCGCCTGGCGCTGCCCGTCGTTGAAGTACGCGGGCACCGTGATCACGGCCTTCACGACCTCTTCGCCGAGGTACTCCTCGGAGATCAGCTTCATCTCCTGCAGGATGTACGCGCTGACCTCGGGGACGCTGAACACCTGGTCGCGAAGCATGATCCGCACGTCGTCGTGCGGTCCCTCGACGATGCGGTACGGCATGATCTCGAGCGAGCTGCGCACCGCGGCGGAGCCCCACTTGCGACCGATCAAGCGCTTCGCGGCGTAGACCGTGTTCTCGGCGTTCGTGATCGCCTGTCGCTTGGCGATGTGACCGACCAGTCGCTTCCCGTTCTCCGCGATCGCAACCATCGATGGCGTGGTCTTGTAGCCACCACGATTCGGGATCACGGACGGGGTTCCATCCTCGACAATCGCCACACACGAGTTCGTCGTGCCGAGATCGATGCCGATCACCTTTTCAGTAGCCATCGACTGACATTTTCCCCTTGTTTCCCAGGAGTTTGCCAGCGTTGCGGCGGTTTTCTTGAGCCCGAAATCCGCTGTCAGGGATTCGCGAGCGCCCGGCGAAGATCTGCGAGGTCGTTGCGTAGCTCGTTCGTCAGGGAGTCGTTCTCGTTCTTCATCGCCATTGCCATGACGAGGACTTCCTCCGCGTCCGAGAGCTTGCCGGCCGCACGGAACGATTGGGCGAGCAGGCGCGCCGAGGACACGTCGTTCGGAGCCTGTGCGTGCGCCTTCTTCGCGTACTCGACGGCGCTGCGCGGCTGGTTGGCGGCGAGCGCGCAGCTGGTCGCGCGGCGGAGGTACCGCGTCTGCGGATCGACCCGGACCGCGGCCGCGAACAGCTTCATCGCACCGAGTGCGTCGCCACCGACCTCGAGCTGACAGGCGCGGTCGAACAGCTCGCCCGCGTACTCCTGCGGCGTCTGTGGCTGATCGCGCGGCCCCGAGCGCGGCGCATCCGTGGTGGCCGCGGCGCGTGCCTTGTCGCTGCCGGTCAACCGCGCGTATGCACGACTCGCGGCCTCGAACACCGATGACATCCGCGGACCGAAGCTCCCGAGCTTCTGGCCGTAGTAGCGATCCGGGTGGATCTCCTTCGACAGAAGGAAGTAGGCGCGCTTGAGGGTCTTGTTGTCGGCAGCGGGGCTGACACCGAGCAGTGCGTACGGATCGGCGCGCGAGAGGAGCCGCTGCATCGCCAGGATGCGGCGACGCTCGGTGTCGTCGAGATCGTTCTGTTCGTGGAGCGCGGTGAGCTCTTCCTGCGACGGGTTGGTCAACCGCAGATCGTGGAGCGAATCGGGGATGTCGTTCTGCGGCGTCTTCACCACGGCCGCGCCACCCGGGACCACGCCGGTGGTCCGCGCGGGCGCAGCGGTGCGGTTCGGCGTGGCGACCGGCTGCCTCGGAGCATGCGGCGGAGGCGGCGCCACGGGTGCAGGTGCAACGGTCTCACCGGGGAGCAGCAGTGCGCCGATCGAGCGCAGCCGCGTGACGATCGCGATCGCGCGATCGACGGGCAGACCGGTCGCGAGCAGGACCTCGCGCAGGGACTGATTGCCGTCGATGCGCGACAGCACGAAGTACTCCTCGGGCCCGACCGCTGCCTTGAGCGGATCGAAGCCGGGGCTGACCCGCAGCTTCTGGCCTGTCGGACCAATGCCGGCGATCTCTGCCGGGACCGTGCTCACACCAAAAAGCCTATCACGCGCTCAGCGCATCACGTATTCGAGGAGTGCCTTCGCGACATGGAGCCGGTTCGCGGCCTGCACCCAGGCGAGCGACTGCGGACCATCGAGCACGTCGCCCGTGATCTCCTCACCACGGTGTGCAGGCAAGCAGTGCAGGACGATGGCGGCTGGTGCAGCCAGGGCCACCAAGGCTGCATCAATGCAGTACGCCTTGAACGCCAGGCGACGCTCGGCCTCGTCGGTCTGGCCCATCGAAACCCAGACGTCGGTCGACAGCACGTGGGCGCCGGCAGCTGCCTCTCGCGGATCGGTGGTCAGGGCGATCGACCCCTTGCCGATCGTTCTCTGGGCCGTGCGCGCGGCTTCGAGGTGCTCGGGATGGGGTCCGTACCCCGAGGGACACGCGAGGACCAGGTCGAGACCGAACATGCCGGCGGCCTCCAGCCACGACTGCGCCATGTTGTTGCCGTCGCCGATCCACGCGTAGCGCAGCCCATCGATCCGGCCGAAGTGTTGCCGCACCGTGTAGAGGTCAGTCGCGACCTGGCAGGGGTGGTGCTGATCCGAGAGGCCGTTTATCACCGGCACGCTGGCGGCGTTCGCGAACGCGGCGACCCGGTCCTGCCCGAATGTCCGGATCATGATGGCGTGGCAGTAGCTCGACAGCACCCGCGCCGTGTCCTCGGCCGGCTCACCGCGAGCGAGCTGACTGCCTTCGCTCGACAGCACGACCGAGTTGCCGCCGAGCTCGTATGCGGCAACCTCGAACGACACGCGCGTGCGCGTCGAGTTCTTCTCGAACACGAGGGCGATCGTCTTGCCTGCGAACGTGGTTGCGAGCCGATTCGCCTCGAGCACTGCAGTGCGATCCCAGAGCGCCGGCCAGTCCGCGACCCGGACATCCGCGAGCGTGAGAAATCCACGCGGCATTACTTGCCGATGCCTTCGGCGAGCACGCCGCGCAGAATCCCCACGGCCTCGTCGAGCTGCGCGTGCTCGACGATGTAGGGCGGCGCGAACCGCACGACCTTGTCGCCCGCGACCGACAGCAGCACGCCCTTCTCTCTCGCGCGGGCGACCACCTGGACCGGGCTGCCAGCCACGGCGAGCCCGCGCAGCAGACCTCGGCCGCGGACCTCCGTTGCATGCCCCGGGAACTCGGCGATCAGCGCGCCGAGCTTGCCCGCGAGGTACTCGCCGGACTCGGTCACGCGAGCGAGCAGCTGCTCCTTCTCGATGATGTCGAAGACCGCGTTCGCCGCCGCGCATGCGAGCGCGTTACCGCCGAACGTCGTCGCGTGCGGCACCGCCCCGCCCGGCTGCTGCGACAGGCCCGCGGCAGCCTTCTCGGTCATCGCGACGGCGCCAATCGGAACGCCGCCGCCGAGCCCCTTCGCGAGCGTCATCACGTCGGGGAACACGTTATCGTGCTCGTGCCCGAACCACTTGCCGGTGCGGCCGATGCCGGTCTGCACCTCGTCGAAGATCAAGATCGTCCCGGTCTCGTCACACAGCTTGCGCAGCCCGGCGAGGTAGCCCGGCGGCGGGATCACGATGCCGCCCTCGGCCTGGATCGGCTCGACGATGATCGCGCACGCCGTCTTCGGCGCGAGTGCGCGCGCGGCGGCGTCGATGTCGCCGTAGACGATGTGCTCGACGGGCCCGACGAGCGGCCCGAAGTACTCGCGGTACTTTGCCTGGCCGGTGATCGCGACGGTAGCGAACGTGCGGCCGTGGAAGCTGCCAACCGTGGAGATGAACGTCGTGCGCTCCGGCGCGTTGTTGACGATCGCCTGGTAGCGACGCGCGAGCTTCATCGCGCCCTCGTTCGCCTCGCCGCCCGAATTGCAGAAGAACACGCGGTCCGCGAACGAGTGATCGACGATCGTCTTGGCCGCGAGGATCTGCTGCTCGTTGTAGTAGAGGTTCGAGATATGGACGAGGCGCGCGAGCTGCGCCTGGACGCGTTCGGTGAACACCGGGTGCGCGTGGCCGAGCCCGCACACCGCGATGCCCGCGGTCATGTCGAGAAAGCGTGCGCCCGCGACATCCCACACCTCGCAGCCCTTGGCGCGCGTGAGCACGATCGGCTGCGGCTTGTTGTTCTTGAGGAGAACCTGATCAGCGAGGGCAAGAAGCTCGGCTTGCGTCATCTCGCTGTGTGTACCACTAGAG
>JAYUYE010000568.1:0-4088 GCA_043752985.1 Myxococcales bacterium | reverse complement strand
CGCCGCGCGTTGTTCGATCTCACCGCGATGCTCGTGATCGGCGCGGTCACGTTCGGCTGGCTGTGGCTCATGGCGCCGCGGCTCGCCGCGTCGATCGGCTCGCCCCTCGCCGGTGCCGCCCTGATCGTGAGCCTGCTCGCCGCGCTCGCGATCGCGTGGGTCGGCCTGGGGACCGGCGACGCACTCGTGCGAACCTCGGAGCTCGCAGGCGCGCTCCGGATGTCGCCCGCGGACAAGCGCGAGGACGATCGACTCTCCGGTGCGGATCCGCGATGGCGCGCACGGCGCGCCCAGATCGCGCGTGAGAACCGCGCCACCCGTACCCGCCCGAGCAGGCGTGCACCCGGCGCACCCGTTCTGCGTGCTGGCACGACGCCCGGCGCGTCGTCGCTGCTCGTCCTCGGTGACGATGTCGCGAGCGCAATCGCGGGATCGTCCGCGCTGATTCTTGGTGATGGCGTCGCGGTCGCGATCGCCTGGGATCCGGCGCACCGCCCCGTTCCCACGGCCACCGCGATCGGACGCGGTGCTCACGCCACGCAGCTGCTCGCCCTCGCCCGCCGCCACGCGATTGCCGTGCATCGCGATCCTGCGCTGGCCACAGCTCTCGCTGCGATGGTCGGCCCGCTGCCCGAGTCGGCATGGCCGCGGCTCGCCGAGATCATCGCCGCAACCGGCGGACGCCGTCGTAGCATCTGATCGCCATGGCCGAGGTTCTCCGCGAATTCCTGGCGCCGAGCGAGGTCGCAGAGCTGGTCGCGCGCGCGCAGACCGCCGAGGGCTGGGTCGCCGGCCGCCAGCACACCGGCTACGATATCCTGCCCCTCCGCCCCGAGCTGACGCAGGCGTCCGCGCTCGTCGCTCGCGCGCTCGCCAGAATCGGCACGCCATTCGAGGACTACTGGGACGTCTACTTCATCCGCTACGCGGACGGCGCCCATATTCCGCCCCACACCGACGCCGCGCAGCACGGCAAGCGCCACCGCCGGATCAACGCCGTGCTCACGCAGGCACCGCGCGGCGGCGACCTGCTGATCGATGGCGCGCTGATCGCCCTCGCGGTCGGTGACGCCGTGATGTTCCACCCCGACACCGAGGTGCACGAGGTCACCCGGGTCGGCGGCCCGCGCCTGCTGTTCTCCGTCGGCGCCTGGGTCTAGCTAGCTAGAGCGCGCCGCGAACGAGCGCCGCAAACGCGACCGCGAACGTCGCGACCAGCGTCGCCGTCATCATCACGAGCGCGGCAGGAACCGCCGCCGTCGTGGACACCTGCGGTCCGGCGCGGCCGGCGAGCCGCATGCCCGCACCCGCCGCGATCTCGATCACCGCGGCGGTCACCAGCCACGGCACCGCGAGCGCCACCCCCGCGGGGACAAGTCGCGCGAGCGCACCGAGCACGCGCGGCTGTACCGAGGCCAGCGCCGGTGCCGCGCGGTAGCTATCGACCACGGCCGTCACCACCGCGACATGCCCGTCGATCCCGACGAACACCGCGGCACCGAGCAGCGCGAACAGCGGAGCGTACGGCCCTTGCCGCGCCGAGCCCGCGACGTCGACGAGGCGCCCCGCCAGCGCCGCCGCCAGCAGCGGCACGGCCGCGAGGATCCCGAGCGTCGCGCCGACGATCAGCTCGTGCGCACCGACGAGCCACAGCGGCGCATCGGGCACCGGCGGCGCGGCCACCCACGCGGCCCACAGCCCGAACGTGACCGCGAGTCCGAGCTGCACGATCCGCGGCACGCCGCCCACCAGCGTCGTCAGCACCGCGATCGCAGCGATCCCGCGCAGCGCGAGGACGAGCGTCACGTCATCCCGCGCCGACGGCGGTGATCAACGGCCACAGCCGAGCGGCAAACGCAGCGAGCTGGGTCGCGATCGCCGGCCCGAACAGGATGATCGACACGCCGATCGCGGCGACGCGCGGCACGACGCCGACCGCCGGATCCTGGATCTGCGTGAACGCCGCGATCAGCCCGGTCAGCACCCCGGCGATCAGCGCGGCAACCAGCAACGGCGCAGCGAGCAGCAGCGCCAGCAAGAACCCCTCGCGCACCAGCGCCACCAGGCTCGCCGTCACACGTATCCCCGCAGCAGGCTATCGATCAGCAGGCGCCAGCCATCGACCGCGACGAACAGCAACAGCTTGAGCGGCAACGCCACGATCTGCGGATTCGTGCTCGTCAGCCCGAGCGCCGCGAGCCCGAGCCCGACGATCAGATCGAGCACGAGGAACGGGATGAAGATCAGCACCGCGATCGCGAACGCCTCCTTGAGCTCCGTGGTGAGGAACGCCGGCGCGAGCACCGCGAGGTCATCACGCGTCGCCGGATTGCCCATCCGCGCAGCAAGGTCGACGAACGTCGCGCGATCGCGCTCCGCTGCATGCCGCGCGAGAAATCCGCGCAGCGGAACCAGCGCGTGCTCGAATGCGGCGAGCTCGTCGTGGCGGTCGGTCGGAATGATCTTGCGCAGCGCCGCGTCGAGCTCGAGTGGCGCCGCGGCGTCGGGTCCCGCCGGCGCGGGCACGTTCGGCGGGTTCGCGGCAGGCGGGTTCGCGGCAGGTGCGCCTGTGCCGGCGGGGTTCGGTGCCGCCGGGTTGGGCACGGGCGCGTTCGGTGCGGGCGCGTTCGGTGCGGGCGCGCTGGCCGCGGCTTGCACCATCGCGACCGCAACCGGCGCCATCACGAACATCGTCAGCACGAGCGACACGCCCATCACCACGAGCCCCGACGGTGCGTCCGTTGCGCCGATCGCATTGCGCAACAGCGACAGCACGACCGACACCTTCACGAAGCACGTCAGCATCAGGACGATCAGCGGCACGATCGCGATCAGCGCGACCAGCCCGACATCCCCGATTCCGTTGCCGGTCACGCGTCCTCGCGCGGGCCCTGGGTCACGTCGGCGTCCGCGTGCGCCGCTGCACCCGTTGCCGAACTTGCACTCGGTGCCGGCCGCGCACTCGCCGCGCTCGCCGCGCTCGCCGCGCTCGCCCCGACGACGTCGTCCGGTACCCCGACGCCCGCACGCCGGCGCCCCCACGCAGCACGCACGAGCTCACCAAAGCTCTGCTGCGGCACGATGCGCGCGCGAACCTCCTCGCCATCGAGCTCGGACAGCACGGAAAGACCCATCTCGCTGGTCCCGACGAGCAGCGTCTTGCCCGCGACCTCGACGACGTACAGCGACCGCCGCGGCTCGAGTGGAATCCGCGCGACAACGTCTAGCAGGTGCGCCCCCCGCACCCGCCCGGTCGCGAGGAACCGGCCCACCACTTTCACGACGACGAACGCACCGATGCAGACCGCCATCAACACCACGAGCGATGTGATCAGCAAATCACCGTAGCTCGCCGCCGCACCAGACCCAGGCATTCGGCTCTCATGTACCAGCGCCCCCTGACAGCGACGGGCCGCGGTCGATCACGACATGCGCCCAGCCCCGCGCGAATCGGTACTAGCGACGTTCGTACCGATTCTCGGGAGTGTCGGCCCCCGCCGCCCCCGTGGGCCGCCTCAGCCCCATCGGCGCCGCGGGCAGACGACCGAACGGCGCCCCGTCGTCGTCGCCATAGTCAACGGCGTCCCGGCCCGCTGGCGGCTCCTCGTGAGCGGCGTGTACGCGCCCCTCTCGCCAGCGGTCGCGATGATCGCGCCTCCGGCACCGCAGGTCGCGCACAGGACACCGCCCGGGGGGTGGCTCATTTCGCGCCGGCTCGACCCATTTGATTTACGGCAATGCTCCCTGAAGTCACGCAACCCAACCAGCTCGCGGTCGACACCACCCCAATGATGATCGAACATCGAGGGATGTCTCTCTGGAGAATGAGCCTGGTCGTGGTCGTGCTGGCGGCGGGCTGCACGAAGCCAAATCCCCAATCGTGTCAGGACGGAACGTGCACCGATCCTGCGTTCCCCTTCTGCGACCTCGACGGTGCGCTCGCCGGTGAGGACCAGACCTGCATCGCGGTCGCCTGCACGGCAAACGAGTTCGTCGCGTGCCGCGGTGATCGCGCGATCACCTGCAACGCTACGGGGACGGACTACGAGCTCGAGCTCTGCAGCGGTGGTTGCAGCGAAGCCGCCGGC
>JAYUYE010000567.1:0-4101 GCA_043752985.1 Myxococcales bacterium | reverse complement strand
GTGACCTCGTGATCACCGTCGACGCACTCGATGCGCAGGGCCTGCTCGTCGGTCGCGGCACCACCACGGCAAAGATCGATGCGCCGGCCGCGACCGTGATGCTCGACACCGCGGACTTTGTGGTCAACACGGAGTACGCCGAGGATCAGTTCCCGTCGACCTACTACGACACCCACGGCTACTCGGTCGGAGCGACGATGGACGGCTCGTTCGCGGTGACCTACCGCGGCACGTGTCCCGCCGCCGGCTGCAACGTGTTCGGGCGCAGGTTCGACAGCACCGGCAAGCCGAAGACGTCACAGGTCGCCGCAGGAACGGCGGGCTTCCCGGTGTCGACGAAGCTGAGCGGTGGTCTCACGTCGCCGGCCGTCGCGGGCGCGGGGACCGCCAACCTGTTCGTGTGGAACTACGACGAGCCCTCGCCGGGCACGCTCACGGGCGTAGCCTGCCGTGCCCTCGACGCCCAGGGCCGCGCGATGGCGAACGAGGTCCTGATCTCCGCGGACACCGCGACCGACAACGTCACCGTCGCTCCCCTCAGCAACAACAACTTCGTCGTGTCGTGGGTAGGCAGCTCTCCTCGCACGGTCCGCGGCCTCGTCCTTCGTCCCGACTGCACCCAGGCGAATGGACCTGCGGTTACACCGTCGACGACCGTCGGTCCGTTTGCGCCCGCCGTGGCCGCCAACGGCAACACGATCCTGTACGGCTGGGAGAACGGCGGCAATGCCTACGTTCGGCTCGCCAGTCTCACCAACGCACTCGTCGGGGCGGCTGACGTGCTGTTCCTGCCAAAGACCGCGACCGAGGAGATCGACTTTGTCCGCGTCGCGCCGCTCGGCACCGGGTTCGCCTTGCTCGTGCGCTGGACCCTGGTCAATCAGTTCATGGGCGCCGGCAGGATCGACATGTACCGGACCAGCGCAATTGGGGCGGTGCTCGGCCAGGCCGTGCTGGTCTCGACCCGCTCGGGCAGCGACTCCGGGTCGAGCGAATCGTTCGGCGCCGCGACGCGCGCCGACGGCACGCTGCTGGTCACCTGGAGCTCGTGCGAGTCCAATGGCGACGGGCAGGGCTGCGGCGTCTTCGCCCGCGCGTTCAAGTCCGACGGCGCGCCGGTTGGCGAGGAGTTCGTCGTCCCGACCACGACCATGGGCGATCAGACCGATCCGTCGGTCGCCGCGCTCGGTGATGCCTTCGTGGTCGTCTGGCGCGACGAGAGCATGCAGGCACCTGATGTCTCGGGCTCCGCCACCCGTGCCCGCATCGTCTATCCGTAGCTACGCGCCTTCGTCGTCGGCGCGATGATCGATGCCGAGCGCGCGCATCTTCTTGTAGAGATGACTGCGCTCGAGCTGGAGCTCGCGAGCGGTGTTCGAGACGTGATGATCGTTGGCCTCGAGCGCGGCCATGATGATCTCGCGCTCGGCCGCGTTGACGAGATCCTTGAACGGCGTACCGCGCGTGAACTCGGTCTTCACCGACTTGACCCGCGGCAGCGCATCACCGACGTCCGCCTCCGTGATCACCTCGGCATCGCCGGTGAGGATCACGAGCCGCTCGACGACGTTCTTCAGCTCGCGGACATTGCCCCGCCAATCGTGTTGCATCAAGAGCGTCATCGCCGACGACGCGACCTTCTTGAGCCGGCGACCGTTGTCGCTGCACAGCGACTCGATGAAGTGGCCGACCAGCGTCGGGATGTCCTCACGACGCGAGCGCAACGGCGGCAGCTCGATCGGGACGACCGCGAGCCGATAGAACAGATCCTCGCGGAACCGCGCAGCCGCGATCTCCGCCTGCAGATCCTTGTTCGTCGCGGCCACGACGCGGACGTCGACCTTGATCGTCTCGGCGCCGCCGACGCGCTCGAATTCATTCTCCTGGAGCACCCGCAACACCTTGGCCTGCGCGCTCGGGTTCATGTCGCCGATCTCGTCGAGGAACAGCGTGCCGCCGTCGGCGAGCTCGAACTTGCCGCGGCGCTGCTGGGTCGCGCCGGTGAATGCGCCCTTCTCGTGGCCGAACAGCTCGCTCTCGATCAGCTCGGACGGGATCGCTGCGCAGTTGAGCTTCACGAACGGCCCATCCGCGCGCTTGGAGTGCTCGTGGATCGCGCGCGCGACGAGCTCCTTACCGGTGCCGTTCTCGCCGGTGATCAGGACGCGGCCGGTGGTGGGAGCGGTCTTCGCGACCTTGTCGAAGATCGCGCGCATCCCGACGCCCTTGCCGATCATCGCGAAGTCGATCTGGGCGCGACCGCGAAGTCGGGAATTCTCGTGCCGGAGGCGCGCGAACGACAGCGCGTTGTTGACGGTCAGGAGCAGCTTGTCGCCGGACAGCGGCTTCTCGACGAAGTCGTGGGCGCCGGCCTTGGTTGCCTGCACGGCGGTCTCGATCGTCGCGTTGCCCGACATCATGACCACGACGGTCTCGGGGCTCGCGACCCGGATCTTCGGCAGTACCTCGAGGCCGCTCTCCCCCGGCATCATGACGTCGAGCAGGATCAGATCGATGTCGGCCTCGGCGACCTTGGTGAGGCCCAGGGCGGCATTTCCGGCGACCTCCACATGAAAGCCCTCGATCTCGAGCGCACGGCGGACCGTGGTCAAAATGTTGGGCTCGTCATCGATGACGAGGATCGTCGAGCGCGCCACCTCGAGAACCTAGCAGATGGCCGCGCGGAATTGACTAACGTACCGAAGGCATTTAGGTTCCAGTCCATGGGAGCCCTGAGTCGATCGTTGGCTGCGCTCGTCTTCTTGCTCGGCTTCGCCATCCTGGCCGCAAGCTGCGGTGACAAGCCGAAGGCGCCCGGCTGCAAGGGCGACAAGGACTGCAAGAACGGCCTGAAGTGCTCCGCCAACAAGTGCGTCGAGTGCACGGCGGACGCCCAGTGCGGCAAGGGCAAGAAGTGCAGCGCGAACGCCTGCGTGATCAAGCCCGAGTGCGAGAAGGACGATCAGTGCGAGGCCGGCAAGGTTTGTCAGGCCGGCAAGTGCAAGGCGTGCGCATCGGACAACGAGTGCGGGCCCGGCGGCAGCTGCGACGCCGGCGCGTGCAAGAAGGCCGCGAAGTGCGCGAAGGACGAGGAGTGCGCCGACGACGAAGACTGCATCAGCGGCTTCTGCAAGAAGGCAGGCAGCGCAGGGACCAGCGACGGCGCGTGCCCGCTCTCGACGGTCTACTTCGGCTTCGACGATTCGAGCATCCAGGCCAGCGAGCGCGACCGGCTCGACGGCAACGCGCAGTGCATCGAGAAGCAGAAGGGCAAGTCCGTGTTCCTGTTCGGCCACACGGATACGTCGGGCACCGAGGAGTACAACATCGCGCTGTCCGAGCGCCGCGCGCAGTCGGTTGCCGACTACCTGTCGCGCCTCGGTAGTGACCCCGCGAAGATGCAGGTCGTGCCGAAGGGCGAGACCGAGCCCACGGGCCTCGGCGACGACAAGGATCGCCGCGTCGAGTTCAACTGGCGGTGAGGAACACCATGATGAAGCTTCCCCTCGTGCTCGCCGTCCTGCTCTGTCCTCTCGGGGCTTGCTTCTGGGCCACGACCAAGAGCGAAGGCGACGCGATCCGCAAGGACGTCACGTCGATCAACGAGCGCCTCGCCGCGAAGGAGCTCACCCTCGAGGGCAAGATCCAGGAGCTCGAGAAGGTTCTCGCCGAGTCGGCGAAGCTGCTCAAGCGCAACAGTGCGGACCTCGGCGCCGATGTCGACACGCTTCGCAACGACGTCCGCACGGCGAATGGCCTCGTCACCGCGGTCAACAACGGCGTCAACGAGCTCAAGACCGAGCTCGCGAAGATGGTCGCGAAGGTCGACGGTCTCGAGCAGCGCCTCGCCCAGATCGAGACCGGCAAGCCGAGCGCGAACTCCGGCCCCGATGACCTGTGGAAGCTCGGCTCGACGGCGTTCGAGGCCGCTCGCTACAACGAGGCGGTCGACATCTTCAAGCGCCTGGTCACCAGCTTCCCCACGCACGCGCGCGCCGACGATGCGCAGTACTTCCGCGGCCAGAGCTACACCAATCTCAAGGACTGGGACAAGGCGATCGCCGCGTACCAGGCGCTCGTCGACAAGTACGCCGACTCGGA
>JAYUYE010000566.1:0-1499 GCA_043752985.1 Myxococcales bacterium | reverse complement strand
GACTCCGAGCTCGAGCGGCACGCGATCGGCCACGAGCAGTAGAGGTCGCGCGTGAATGCCTCGGCGGTGAGGACGATTTGCCCCTGCGGCTGGCTGCGCATCATCCACAGCAGAAGACCGGGATAGCTCGGCTGATCGGTCGCGCGCCAGCCGCGAGGGATCACGAGTCGCAGTCGATCGACGCGCGACGTGAAGACCTGATTCTCGAGCTCAGCGCTCGAATCACGAACGCGAATCCCGACGACGATCGACGCGATCACGACGAGCAGCACGAGCCCGCATGTGGCGGCGAAGAAGCGTCGCATCGACGACGAACGTACCCGGCCGTCGACTCGTTGCGGTCGATGCGTCCGTCAATCCGGACCTGAACAGAGACCCAGGTAAAAACTTGCGTCTTATCGCTGCGGTCTTGTTGACCGATTACATTCACGCGAATATTGTGACAATACGCCGACGAGCATTGGTCGTTCCAAAGTTCGTTAGCAATCGAGACGTCCCGTTGGGGGATTCGCACAGGGAAACGACGAAGCGCTGCTCTCCGGAGCAGGGCTTCGACGGTGCGATCGCCACGCGTGTGTCTCGAGCACTCGCTTCGAGGGGGATTCGCTTGTTCACACGGTTTCGAGACAGGTCCGATGCAGCGCCGACGACGGGAACCGTCGTTCCGTTCCGCGCGCATCGCCGGCCGGTGCTCGGAGACGTCGCTCAGCGCAAGGACGACGACTCGCCGCTCGCCACTGCCTCGCCGACGCCGCGCTTTCTCCTGCTCAAAGAGGAGGAGCTCCGCGCCGTCGAGGGCAGATACGCGGACGGGATCACGGCCGTCCAGATCGTCGACGTCTTCACGAGCCGCGGGATCAAGTTCTCCGAGGCGAGCTTCCGTAAGTACGTCCAGCAGGGACTTCTGCCGCGCAGCAAGCGCGTCGGCCGCAAGGGCAAGCATCGCGGCTCGATGGGCGTCTACCCGGCGAAGACCGTTCGCCGGATCAACACCGTCAAGTCACTGATGGCGGACGGCTACACCATCGAGGAGATCCAGGGGGAGTTCCTCCACTACACGGATCTCGTCGAGGGCGTGACCGAGCACCTCACCGAGTTGTGGACCCGCATCGCGACCGATGCGCTCCGCCTCGATCCGAAAGCCAAGCGCGAGATCGACCGCGAGCTCGCCGATGCCCATCGCGACGGCGACCGCCTGGTCGCGCGCCTCGGTGACATCACCCGGCGCGTTGCAGCGCCGCGTACCGACAGCCTCCGTCTTGCCGGCGCCGCGGGGGGCGCCGAGGACTTGCTCTAGCCACTCGCACCAAGGGGAATCAAATGAGCGACGACAACAACGAAGACGACGTTCTCCACACGGAACTGCCGGCCGACGCCGCTGACGATGGCGCGGACGAAGGTGAGGGTGACAGCGACGACGCGGATGTGGCGGTCGAGGGCGAGACGCCAGAGATCAGTCGCAAGATCCGGCGCCGCCGCCGGCGGACGCGCCCGCGGAG
>JAYUYE010000565.1:0-4105 GCA_043752985.1 Myxococcales bacterium | reverse complement strand
GGCCAGACCCGCCTCCTCGCCGGCAAGGCACACGCGCTCGCGTTATCGACCTCGAACAGCAGCGCCGGCTGGTATCCGATCGACGCGATCCTCGGCGAAGCCTCCTTCCGCAAGCAGAACGGCGAGGTCAACGGCCGTGATCCCGGGCAGGGCGCGATGGCCTGCTACCAGATCAAGAGCTCGCACGACGCGACGATCGAGCTCCGCAAGGTCGTCAAGGACTCGACGGCAACCAACGAGCGCGCCGGCGACTATCTGCCGCTGCAGCGCGCGAACGGCGTCCGCTCGGCGAACCTCGTGTTCTCCGTCCCCGGCTTCGGCCTCGGCGGGGCGACCACGGATCACTTCATCGCCGGCACGAAGTTCCAGCGCGTGCAGGTCCCGACGTTCTCGGGCGTCCCATCGATCACGATCCCGCTGTGGACGAAGAACGCCGCGGGCCGCTACCTCAAGCACACCGGCGACCTGCGCTTCTTCTACGGCTTCGTGCGCGCGGCCGATGGTGTGAAGCGCTTCGGCTGGATGGCCGAGGATGCGCTGCAGACGGCGACCGGCTGCTAGACCCGAGTACATTCTCGCGGCTTGCTAGCGCACCGGAGAGACGCGCCAGATCTTCTTCGCGTACTCCGTGATCGAGCGGTCTGACGAGAACCGACCGGCGCGCGCCGAGTTGAGGATCGACGAGCGGATCCAGGTCCGCGGCTCGCGCCACGCCTTGTCGACGCGCTTCTGGCAGTCGACGTAGGCGCGGAAGTCGGCGAGCACGAGGAAGCGATCGACCTCGAGCAGCTCGCCGACAAGCGGAGCGAACAGGCCGCGCTCACCAGGGGAAAACGCGCCGGTTGCGATCAGCTCGATCGCGCGGGCGAGCTCCGGGTCCTTTGCCAGCTCGTCGCGCGGACGGTAGCCGGAGGCCTTGCGATCGGCTACCTCGTCGGCGGTGAGGCCGAACAGGAAGAACTCCTCGGGGCCGACCGCGTCACGGATCTCGACGTTCGCACCGTCGAGCGTGCCGATCGTGAGCGCGCCGTTGAGCGTGAACTTCATGTTGCCGGTGCCCGACGCCTCCATGCCAGCGGTCGAGATCTGTTCGGACAGATCGGCGGCGGGGTAGATGCGCTGTGCCGTCTTGACGTTGAAGTCGGGGACGAATGCGATGCGCAGCCGATCGCGCGTGCGCGAATCTTCAGCGACCGCCTGCGCCACGCCGTGCGCGAGGCGAATGATCAGCTTCGCGAGCCGGTACGCTGGAGCAGCCTTGCCAGCGAACACGAACGTTCGCGGGACGATGTCCTCGCCGCTCCGCATCCGTTGCCACAGGTTGATGATGTGGAGGAGGTTGAGGTGCTGGCGCTTGTACTCGTGGATGCGCTTGCAGTGGGCGTCGAACAGCGAGCTGGGGTCGGCCTCGAGCCCGTGTTGCTTGCGCAGGTAGTTCGAGAGGTCGATCTTGTTCGCGTTCTTGACCGCGACCCAGTCGTCCTGGAATGCGGGGTCGGTGGCGAACGGCTCGAGCTCGTCGAGCCGATCGAGATCGCGGAGCCACCCATCTCCGATCGCCTCGGTGACGAGCTCGGACAGGCGCGGGTTTGCGAGCGCGACGAACCGGCGCGGCGTGACGCCGTTGGTCACGTTCGTGAACCGCTCGGGCCACAGCTCGGCGAAGTCGCGCAGCACGGTCTCGGTCAACAGCTGGCTATGCAGCTCGGCCACGCCATTGATGTGATGACTGGCCACGGTCGCCAGGTGGGCCATGCGAACGGACTTGTTGCCGCCCTCGCCGATCAGCGACATCCGCTCGAGGCGGGCCGCGTCGCCGGGAAACCGTGCACTGACCTCGTCGAGGAACCGGCGATTGATCTCGTAGATGATCTCGACGTGGCGCGGCAGCAGGCGCTGCAGCAGGGACAGCGGCCAGGTCTCGAGCGCCTCGGGAAGCAGCGTGTGGTTCGTGTACGCCATCGAGCGGCGCGTCTGGTCCCACGCTTCATCCCAGCCGAGGCCGTGCTCGTCGACGAGCAGCCGCATCAGCTCGGGCACCGCGAGCGCGGGGTGCGTGTCGTTGAGCTGCACCGCGAAGGTCCCGGCAAACTCGCGGACCGTGCCGCGCGAGGTCAGCAGGCGCAGGCAGTCCTGGAGCGCGCACGACACGAAGAAGTACTGCTGCTCGACGCGGAGCTGCTTGCCCGCGGGGCTCGAGTCATTCGGGTAGAGGACCTTGGTCAGGTTCTCGCTGCGGATCTTCGCTTCGACAGCGCGCCAGTACTCGCCGACCTGGAACGCATCGAGGTCGAATTCCTCGTCGGCGACCGCGCTCCACAGGCGGAGAAAGTTGGTCGTCGTGGTGCCGTAGCCGGCGACCGGCACGTCGTACGGGACGCCCTTGACGATGCGCTCGGGGATCCAGCGCACGCGCAGACGGCCGTGCTCGTCGGTCGTGTGCTCGGTATGCCCACCGAAGCCAACGCGGTGCTCGATCTCGAACCGGCGGACCTCCCACGGGTTGCCGTTCCGCAACCAGCGGTCGGTACGCTCGACCTGCCAGCCGTCGCGGATGTCCTGATCGAAGATGCCGAACTCGTAGCGCAGACCGTGACCGACCGCCGGCAGATCGAGGGTCGCGAGCGAGTCCATGTAGCAGGCGGCGAGCCGACCGAGGCCGCCGTTGCCGAGGCCCGGCTCCTCCTCGTGCTCGATGAGCTCGTCGAGCGAAACGCCGAGCTCTGCGAGTGCCGTTCGTGCCGCGGTCTGGAGGCCGAGGGCGAGGAGGTTGGCGCCGAGCTGCGGACCGATCAGGTACTCGGCGGACAGATAGATCACCGACCGGTGCTTGCCCTCGAGGAACGTCCGCGTCGAGCTGACCCAGCGGTGCATCAGCCGATCGCGTACCGCGTGTGCGAGCGCGAGGTAGTGGTCGTTCTTCGTGGCCACGCCGGGGAACTTGGCGAGCTCGACGTACAACTTCGACACGTGGTCACGCAGCAGCGCCGCGGCGTCATCACGTGGCTCTTCGCCTTCGATCATCCCCCCGAGCGTACTACTGGTCAGATCAGATCAAGCAGCATGCGGCCACCGACCGTGAACACGTAGGGCCGCTCCCCCTCGTCGAACCCGACATCGAGCCGCGCATAGAGGTCGATTACCGGGGTCCTCGACGTTCCCCAGGGCGTCAGCCGCAGGCTGAGATCGGGGCCAACATACGCCACGCTGTTACCACCACCGCGCAGAAAGTACGCGCCCAGACCGAGGCTGGCCGGTCCGATGCCGTACGTGACGCTGAGCCGGGCGCCCATCGCGTTGCCCGGCTGGTACTGGTACATGCCCTCGAGGATCACGCCGAGCTTGGGCTTCTCGAGCGTCTTCTTCGTGATCTTGCCCATGATGTCTTCCTCGAGGTTCGCGTACGCGGTGCGCGCGATGGCCTCGAGGTCGGGCGTGCCGCCCTCCGCAATGATCCGTGCCGCCTCCGCCTTGACCGCGATCTCGAGCTGGGTCTTCAGCAGCTCCTGGATGTCGAGGATCGTCGGGATGTCGAACGTGTAGAGGGCCATGCCGAACGTGATCCCGCTGACCAGCTGGCTGGTCGGCACGATCGCGGCACCGACGTACGTTCCGACATGAGGACCGAACGCGATCGATCGGCGGACGCGATTTGCCGTCGCGAAGCTGATGTCGGCCCCCTTCGCCGCGATGGCGCCGTAGTCGAGATCAGCGGACGCGGGTGCAGCAGATGCGAGGCTGCAGGCGATCGCCACCGCGATCGTATTTCGATTCATTCGAGGAAGCATAAGCGAGCTCGTTCCTGACCGGCGGCATTCCCTATCACTACCTACGTCGGTCGCGCTCCACGGGTTCGTTCACGCGTTCTTCACGCGTATGCTGCCGCATGGCGGACCATCGCGCGACGATCACCTGGCAAGGCCGGGCAACCCCTGCCGACTTCGTGAAGGGCAAGTACTCGCGCGAGCACGCGTGGGCGTTCGACGGCGGCATCACCGTCGCAGCCTCGTCGTCGCCCTCGGTGGTGCCTGCCCCGTGGTCGAACGCCGGATTTGTCGACCCCGAGGAAGCGTACGTGGCGTCGATCGCGAGCTGCCACATGCTG
>JAYUYE010000564.1:0-4108 GCA_043752985.1 Myxococcales bacterium | reverse complement strand
CATCGATCGTCGTGCCGCCGAGTGAGAGGGTGCCGCTGTCCGCGCGCAGCACGCCGGCGAGGATCTTCACCAGGGTGCTCTTCCCTGCGCCGTTCTCGCCGACCAGCGCATGCACGGTGCCGGCGCGCACCGACAGCTTCGCCGTCTCGAGCACCACGCACGCGCCGTAGCGCTTGGTGAGCGTCGCCTCGACCCTCATATCGGTCATCGGAACGGCACCTTGATCGTGCCGTTGACGATCTCTTCCGACAAGGCCCGCGCTCGCGTCACGACCTCGATCGGTAAGAGGTGCCGGTTGCGCTCGTCGGCGACGAAGCCCACGCCCTTCTCCTTCAAACCGAGCTCGCGGAGCCCACCGCGAAACTCGTTCGCGATCACTTGCTTCACGACGTCGAGCACCGCGACGTCGACGCCCTTGACCATGCTCGTGATCACGCAACACGGCGCCGCATCGTACTGATCCGAATCGACGCCGATCGCCCGGCCATCATGACGGCGCGCCGCGGCGAACACGCCGTCACCGGTCTTGCCCGCCGCGTGGAAGATCACGTCGGCGCCCTTCGAGTACTGCGCGCTCGCGAGGGACTCGCCGAGCGATGGATCCGCGAACGCCTTGGGCTCCGTCCCGGCGTAGGCCGACAGCACGCGGCACGTCGGGCACACGTGCTTGACCCCGGCCTCGTAGCCGGCCTCGAACTTGCGGATCAGCGGAATCTTCATCCCGCCGACGAACCCGACCGTCCCGGTGCGCGAGACGAGCGCCGCGATCGCGCCGACAAGAAAGCTGCCCTCTTGCTCGCGGAACTGGAGCCCGACCAGGTTCGGCAACTCGCCCACGCCGGACGACGGGCTGTAGTCGATGCCCGCGAACCGGACCTTCGGGAACCGCGCGGCGAGCCGCTCGAGATCGGGGCCGAAGATGAAGCCGACCCCGATCACGAGATCGACGCCGCGTGCCGCCAGCGTGCGCAGCGCACTCTCGCGGTCCGAGCCTTCACTCGGCTCGATGAACTCGACGTCGACGCCGAGCTCGTCGCGCGCGCGCTGCAGGCCGCGCCACGCAGCTTCGTTGAACGACTTGTCGTTCTTGCCGCCGACGTCGAACACGAGGCCGACACGGATTCCGTTACCCGCGCGCTTCACCGCCGACGGGACGAGCACCCAGCCGGCGACCACGAACGCGACGTTGACCGCGAGAAGAATCCCGATCAGGCGTCGCGCGGTCACCTACAGGCCTACAAGATGATCGGGCCGGCGCAGTCCGAGACCAGCGTCGGATCGAACTTGATCGACCACTTGAACATGAAGCCGTTGTCCGCCGGCCACAGATCGGTCACGCGCATCTTCCAGATGCCGTTGAGATCGGTGTTGCCGAACGACGTCCAGGGCGCGACTGACTTGTAGTTGCCGGCCGGAAGAACCTGGCTGAACCCGGGGCCCATCGTCGTCGGCGCCTCGAGCATCGTCTGCGTCGCCGTCGGGGTCCAGCAGTACTGCATGCCGGTGCCGGCGACCGGAGTGCCGGCGTCGTCGGCGTCGTTCGCGTTGCCGAGGTAGATCTCGCCGCCACTGCGATCGACGAACTTGTGCAGGATGATCAGGTTGCCCGAGGGCGTGATCACCTCCATCTGGAGGTCGCGCAGGTACGAGTGCTCCATGTCCACGCACACGGAGAGGAGCATGTTCGGATCGGTCAGCTTCGAGCCGGCCGGGAAGCCGACGAAGTTGAGCGTCGAGACGTACGACGCATGGCACTCCTTGGCGACGCAGTTCGGCAGCGCCGGGTCTCCCGTGCACTGCGCGTCGGTCGAGCAGGTCGTCGACTCGCCGATGCCGTCGGGCAACGCGAGCGGCTGCGCCTCCGGGTTGTCGACCGAGCCGCACACCGGGCAGTCACCGATGCCCGAGCAATCAGTGTCCGAGCAATCGACGCGGTTATCGCCGTCATTGTCGATTGCGTCGTTGCACTGCTCCTGGCCGAAAGGAGCGTCGACGCCGTTGCCGGTGTCGTCGCCGCCCGGGCCTTCACGGCCGGCGGGGCCGCACGCGGCAGAGATCAAAATCGAGGCACCAGCGATCAGCGTTCCCAGGATGCGCATGGCGCGCATAGTAGGAGGACGCCCGGCCCGATCAAGTGGAAACCGACGGCGACTCACATCGGGCTGCCCATACGATCGGCCTCACAGGATCGGATTGGCCGAGCAGGTCGTGATCTCCATGATCAAGTACAGGAGAACGCGCTCCTGCGGGAACAGGCCGGCGTGCGCGGAGCCTGCGGTCTGGAACGTCGTGTAGAGCACCTTGCCGCAGCCGGTCGGCTCGAACGTGACCGCCGCCGGGCGGTTCATCGCGCCCGCCGTTCCCGGCTTGGAGCCGGTGATCCACGCCTTCGGCGTGTCGTAGACCGGGAGGGCATTCGCGTCGACGCCGATCTGGACCGGGTTGAGCTTCTTGACCCAGTTCCACAGGTCGGTGATCTCGAACAGGTTCGCGTTGTACATCCCGCCGCCACCGTTCTCGGTCGGGCCGCTCTGCAGACCGAGCCACGCGTTGAGGCCCGGATCGATCGCCTTGCCGTCGGGCGACTCGTAAAAGTCGCCGTCGGCGTCGCCGATCGTGGTCAACGTTCCGCCGAACGGCTCGGCAAGTTGATAGGTCCCGTCCGAGTCCGCCAGGGCATCACCGAGCTGGACCTGCTGCGGGAACGCACGATCCGCGACCTCGCCGGACCAGTCGGTGACGTAGAGCTTGCCGCCCTCGCTGACGTAGCGGCGAATGTTGCCGAGGATCGTCTGATCCTGGAGCAGCGTGTTGATCGCGCTCGGGATGCCCGCCTTACATGGGAAGAAGATCAGGTGGTACTTGCGCAGCTCGGCCATGTTCGAGAGTAGATAGGCGACGGAGTCCGGCGACGTCGCTGGTCCCGCGTAGTCGTAGATCGCGAGCTCGGGCCCCTTCTCGCCAGCCGGGTTTCCAAACGAGTTGCCCATCATCGTGCCGACGCCGAGCTTGCCGAGGATGTCCTCGATCCGATCGCTCGAGCCCGGCGCGATCGCGAGCCGTGGCATGAACCGACCGGTATCGGGGTCCCACACCGACGGCAGCGTCGTCTGCTGCGCGGTCATCGCGAGCGGGCCGAGCTGGAGCTCGTACTCGCTCTGGATCCGGAACTGACCCTTCTCGATCACGACCCAGTAGCGGCCAGGCGTGACATCGAGGGAGAAGCTGCCGTCCGCGCCGGTGAGCACTCCGCCGTTCGGCGTCGCGACACACTGCTCGCAGTACACGCCGTCGGGAATATCCTGCGGCTTTGTCGCGCTCACGTAGACAAGCGCGCCGGCGACCGGAATCTCCTGCCCCACCGGCGCCTGGCCCGGCCCCTGGTTCGGTGCGTAGACCTTGCCGGTGATCGTGGCGAAGTTGCCCGTCATCGCATCGATGTCGGTGCCGTCGTCGCCACCACCGGTTCGCTCCGCCGGGCCGCACGCGGCGACGAGGAACGACATCACAACCAACGACGACTTGAGCCTTTGCATTCTGGTGGCCTCATCCTAGGTGGACGCCCCGATCGATCAAGCGAAATGCGCTGTTTCGTATGCTACGTTCGGCGCGCAGGGGGTCCGAACATGGGCATCATCAGTTTCATCAAGGGTGGCGTTGCCGAGCTCGCGATCGCGCGGCCGGATTCCGCAAAAGATCAGTGGGTCTACAAGCATCCGGACCAGACGATCCCGATGAAAGCGCAGCTCACCGTCGACTCCGACGAGGTCGCGCTGTTCTTCAAGGACGGCAAGTACGTCGGAGCCTTCTCCGCCGGGCGCCACACTCTCGACGCATCGAACATCCCGTTCCTCGGCCAGCTGGTCGACAAGTTCACGGGCGGCAACGTCTTCATCTGCGAGGTCTTCTTCGTCACGACGCGCGAGCTCGCGTCGATCAAGTTCGGCACCTCGATCGGTGACGTCCAGGATCCGCAGACACAGCTCCGCGTCCGCATGATGGTTCACGGCGAGTTCTCGGCGAAGGTCATCGATCCGGCGAAGCTCGTGATCGGCCTCGTCGGTCAGCGCGCGACGTCGAACGAAGGCTTCGTGGGGTGGTTCAAGAG
>JAYUYE010000563.1:0-1502 GCA_043752985.1 Myxococcales bacterium | reverse complement strand
TCACGCCGGAGCAGACCGAGCGCGTGCTGCACTTCATCCTCACCGCACGCGTCGATCTAGCCGCGAAGTGAGCGGCAGTCGGCAGGAGCGCCGCCGACGGCGGCGTCCGAGTGCGAGGATCGTCAGCGCGATCCTGCTCGTCGGCAAACGAACGCTCGAGGCGTACCCTCGACGCGGGCTCGCCTGCGCGGATGGCGGCTGCACTCCAGGTCCTTGTTCTGACGGCTGATTTGATGACCGCCTGGACGGCGGGCTCACCGAGGGCGGCAGCGGGTACCCCGATGGCGCGTCCCAGGAGAGTGGCGGCTGGCACCCCGACGGCGGCGTCGTCGTCGACGGTGGCGGCGGCCCGCACCCCGTTGGCGGCCGGGCCCGGGACCCTCCCTGGCTCTGGCGGCCGCGGTTCGGGTCGCGCCGGGTGACGATCACCGTGTTGGCGTGCGAGTTAGCCCCGCCTGGACGGTGGTAACTTCTGTTGGCCAGGGGTGATGAAGATCCGTTACGCGGCCAAGACTGATCTCGGAATGCGGCGCACGCATAACGAGGACGGCTACGGCATCCTGGAGACCGACAGCCTGATCCTGGTCGCGGACGGAATGGGCGGTCACGCGGCCGGCGAGGTGGCGTCCGAGCTCGCGATCGCCGAGGTCGGCCTGTTCTATCACCTGACCCATGTGACTCCCGAGACGAGCTGGCCGTTCGAGCGCAAGGCAATGCTTAGCCTGCTCGAGAACCGCCTTGTCTGCGGGTTCAAGGTCGCGAACCGGCGGATCTTCGAGATGTCGAGCGCGGGCCAGGGCCGCAAGGGTATGGGCACCACGCTCGTCGCGGCCGGGATCGTCGATGATGAGATCTGTATTGCCCACGTTGGCGACTCGCGCGCGTATCGCGTCCACGACGGTGCGATCCAGCGCCTGACCCGCGACCACTCGCTGCTCGAGCAGTTCAAGGAGCTGTACCCGGAGATGACGCAGGAGGAAGAGGACAACTTCCCGCACAAGAACGTCATCACGCGCGCGCTCGGGCTCGTCGACGACGTGGACGTCGATGTTCAGACCCACGAGCTCCATCCCGGCGATCGGTTCTTGCTGTGCAGCGACGGCCTCTCTGGTCACCTGACCGACGAGGACATCTTCGAGATGATGAGCAACAGCGAGAAGCTCGATCGTCTCGCGGAAGACCTCGTCGAATGTGCGAACGAACGCGGTGGCCACGACAACATCACGGTGGTCGCGCTGGAGATCACGAAGGACTAGGCTGTCGTGCTGTGCGTGACCGCTGTGATCACGCACGATGACCGATCGACTTCGGTCGACGATTCGAGCTCTGTCACTTCGCGCCGCGCCGCGCGTGGAAACCTGAGAGGGCGTGGTGAGGAGTCCCCGACAACTTCCGCTCACCCGGTGACACTAGCGGCCGCGCGGTGCCGTGACCTGGTAGGCGCGGAAGCGCTTCTTCTTGATCCGACCGGCGTTGAGCCCGTCGATCGCACGCGGGCCCGT
>JAYUYE010000562.1:0-4113 GCA_043752985.1 Myxococcales bacterium | reverse complement strand
GCCATGAAGAAGGTCACCGCACTCATCAAGCTCCAGTGTCCCGCAGGCAAGGCCAATCCGGCCCCGCCCGTCGGTCCGGCACTCGGACAGCACGGCTTGAACATCATGCAGTTCTGCAAGGAGTTCAACGCCCGCACCGCGAGCCAGGGCGACCTGATCATCCCGGTGCTCATCACGGCGTACGCCGACCGCAGCTTCACGTTCATCACCAAGACGCCTCCGGCTTCGATCCTTCTCAAGAGGGCCGCGAAGATCGACAAGGGTTCTGGCGAGCCGAACAAGAACAAGGTCGGCAAGGTTTCCAAGAAGCAGGTCCGCGAGATCGCCGAGCTCAAGCTCCCCGACCTCAACACGACCTCCGTCGAGTCCGCGATGCGCTCGGTCACCGGGACCGCTCGCTCGATGGGTCTCGAAGTCGTCGATTGATTCCGGTTTTCGTTCTCTATTAACCCTTTTGGGCTCCCCTGGGAGCGTCGGCCCCGGACTCACACCGGGCACACACGGCGCGCCTGACCAGGACCCACAGGAGACTTTGTATGGCTGGAAAGAAGTATCGTAAGGCAGTCGAGGGTTTCGACCCGTTGCGCAAGTACTCGGTCATCGAGGCCTGCGCCGTGGTCACCAAGACCAAGATCTCGACCAAGTGGGACGAGACCGTGGATGTCTCGGTCCGCCTCGGCGTGAACCCCAAGTACGCCGACCAGATGGTCCGCGGCTCGGTTGTCATGCCGTCGGGTACCGGCAAGACCAAGCGCGTCCTCGTCATCGCGAAGCCCGACAAGGCGCGCGAGGCGCTCGAGGCGGGCGCGGACTACGCCGGCTCGGACGAGTACATCAAGAAGATCGCCGAGGAGAACTGGTTCGAGTTCGACACGCTGGTCGCCACCCCGGACATGATGGTCCAGGTCGGTAAGATCGGTCGCGTCCTCGGACCTCGCGGCCTGATGCCGAACCCGAAGGTCGGAACGGTCACCGCGGACGTCAAGCGCGCCGTGACCGAGCTCAAGGCCGGCCGCGTCGAGTTCCGCGTCGAGAAGGCGGGCATCATCCAGACCCCGATCGGCAAGGCGTCGTTCGCACCGGAGAAGCTCCAGGCGAACCTCCAGGCCCTGCTCGACATGCTGATGAAGCTCAAGCCGCCCACGGCGAAGGGCACGTACATGAAGTCCGTGACCATCTCCACGACCCACGGTCCGGGCGTCAAGGTCGACACCACGGCGTTCCAGGCTGTCGACCAGGCGTAATCGTCGCTGCTGATCGAGGTTGCGAAAAACTCGGCACGGAGCTAGATCAGGCAGCCTTTTCAAATCACCAGAACCCCGTCGAAGAAGCAGGCGGTCCCGCAAGGGACCCTAAGAGCCCCGCGGAGACGAGTGGACCCAACGGCAACGATTGCCGGATGACCCTCTCTCTTCCTCGATGAAGACAGAGGGTTTTGAGTTTTCGGGTCTGAAGGAGAACCAACGATGGATAAAGCGCAAAAAGAAGTAATGCTCGGCGAGATCAAGGAGTCGTTCGCGAACGTCGCCTCGATCGTGATCGCTGACTACCGCGGCATCAGGGTCCCTGTGGTCACGGCGATGCGCGACGACTTCCGCAAGGCGGGCTGCAACTACCGCGTGCTGAAGAACTCGCTCGTCAAGATCGCCATCAAGGGCTCGAAGCTCGAGCCGATGACGGCGCTCATGGTCGGCACCACGGCCGTGATCTGGTCGAACGAGATCCCGCAGACCCCTGCGCAGATCGCGCTCAAGTGGGCCAAGGACGAGCCCAAGTTCAAGATCATGGGCGGCTACTACGAGGGCCAGCTCCTCGACATCGCAGGCGTCGACGCGCTCGCGAAGATGCCGGGCAAGAACGAGATCCGCGCATCGATGCTGATGACCTTCCTCGCCGCGCCGCAGCAGTTCGCAGCGCAGGTGATCGCCGGTCCGCAGAACTTCGCCTACCTGATCGACGCCCGTCGTCGGCAGCTCGAGAACGGCTAGGCCTCACGGCCTGGTCATCACAACCACAAACTCTTTTTGAACCACTCGGTTTCTGGACAAGGAAAAGCACATGTCGATCTCCAACGATGAAGTCATCAACTACCTCTCCAACCTCACCGTCATCGACCTCGTCAATCTGACGAAGGCGCTGGAAGAGAAGTGGGGCGTCAAGGCGGCCCCGGTTGCCGCAGCGGCAGCTCCGGCAGCGGGCGGCGCGGCCGCGGCTCCGGCCGAGGAGAAGACCGAGTTCACCGTCGTGCTCAAGGCCGGCGGAGCGAACAAGATCAGCGCCATCAAGGTCGTCCGCGAGGTCACTGGCCTCGGTCTGAAGGACGCCAAGGATCTCGTCGACGGCGCCCCGAAGGACGTCAAGGTCGGCGTCAACAAGGCGGAGTCCGAGGACATCGCCAAGAAGCTCCGCGACGCGGGCGCCGAAGTCGAGATCAAGTAACACAGCGACCCCGCCGCGATCGTCCGCGCCCTCGGGTGCGGGAGCTCGTGGCACTCGCGCACGGGTCGACGTCGCCTTGGGCTGATGCCGTCGGTGTCGTCGCTGACCCGCTCTACCTTTGTTGGTACGGCGGGTCATCGTCGTTTCGGCGGGTCATCGTCGTTTCGGCGATTTGCTGATGCTCGGGCTCCACGTCGCTTCATTACGACCCCGTGTGCTGCCGGGGCGTATGGAATCGGGTGTCCTCGGACCTGAGCCACGAGCACGAAAGCCACGAAGGAGAAATGGGACGCGCTTCGCGCGCAAGGTACGTCTGCCCCCGACCGGTTCGTCGGCTAGCTAGTTCGCTCCACCGTCGCTTGCGAGCGAGGACACGCCCCTGCGGGCCAATCTGCCATGCGCACAGCGGATGGCATGGCACGGCGGGTCAGAGTCGAAGGTGCAACCGGGCACCATTGTTGACTTCGGCGTTCACGGGACGCTCTGGGTCGCTGTATGCGGCTGTGATCTTCGCCGCGACGCTGGCGGCCGAGATGAGCGTCACGCGGGCTGGGGTGCTGGCGGCCGCGACCGACGTGGCGGCCGCGGGGCTCCGCGACCTGCCGCGAAGACGGGGCGAAGTGAGCACCAACAAGGCGGCTTGAAGCGATCTCATGTCGAGGCGGCGTGTGAATCGGCTCCAGGATCTGGTACGAGCGGCATCGATCCCCGGCGGTCGGGCAGGGCGATTCGTCGTCGGTCTGGCGGTCCGGTCAGGGAAAAATTCTGGCACGGGAGTTTGCACGCACTTTTCACTTCCATTCGCCGTGGCTGTGCTATACGCAGCCCCGGTTTGCGGTTTGCAGTTAGTACCAGACCGACGAGCAAGCGCGCTGCTGTCGTCCTCCTAGCATCATGAAATAAGGCCGGAACCACCGTCGACCCTCTGAGCAGGGGTCAGCGGTGGTCTGGCACTTCGCCCTTTTCGGCATTTTCGACCTTTTCCGGCGCTCGACCACATACCCAGGTCTCTCTCGAGGAGACCACCAAGGGGAATCACGCACCATGGCGTCACAGATTCAGAAGAACTTCCGGGCCCGCAAGACCTTCGCGAAGCTGAAGCAGGTCATCGAGATCCCGAATCTGATCGATATCCAGAAGCGTAGCTACGACAAGTTCCTGCAGATCGACACCACGCTGGATAAGCGTGAGGACATCGGTCTGCAGGGCGTGTTCAAGAGCGTCTTCCCGATCAAGGACTTCTCGGAGACCAGCTCTCTCGAGTTCGTCTCGTACAACCTCGAGAAGCCGAAGTACGACGTCGACGAGTGCCGCGCTCGCGGCATGACGTTCGCGGCCCCGATCAAGGTCGTCATCCGCCTGGTCGTGTGGGACGTCAACGAAGAGACCGGCGTCCAGTCGATCCGCGACGTCAAGGAGCAGGAGGTCTACTTCGGCGAGATCCCGCTGATGACCGACTCCGGCACGTTCATCATCAACGGCACCGAGCGCGTGATCGTCAGCCAGTTGCACCGCTCGCCGGGCGTGTTCTTCGACCACGACAAGGGCAAGACGCACTCGAGCGGCAAGCTCCTGTACTCGGCCCGCGTGATCCCGTACCGCGGCTCGTGGCTCGACTTCGAGTTCGACCACAAGGACATCCTGTTCGTCCGCATCGACCGCCGCCGCAAGCTG
>JAYUYE010000561.1:0-4114 GCA_043752985.1 Myxococcales bacterium | reverse complement strand
CCCACTGCTTCTGACCCGCGGCCATGACGACCGCGAACAGGTTCGCGCCGACCGAGAAGAACTCGCCCTGGTTCCAGATCACCAGGCCGCGGAAGTCGCGCTCGGCACGCGCCGTCGCGTCGTTGAGCATCTTGATGACGTCGGCGTCGATCGAGTTCGCCTTGGTCTTGTAGGTCAGCCCGAGGATGCCGTCGCCGAGGTCCCACGCCTCGGCGCCGCTGTTCTTGAGCACCGGCGCGGCACCCTTGCGCAGCACCTCGAACGACGCCTCACGCGGATCGAGGTGGCGCGCCACGACGTCGGCCTTCTGTGGCTCCCAGATCTTGGTGTCGGCGTAGAACGACGTCACGGCCGCGGCCTTCATCTTGTCCACCCACGCGGGGAGGACCACGCCGTCCTTCTTCATCCGATCGTAGGTCTCGGCGAAGCCGAGCGCGTCCCAGGTCTCGAACGGTCCGAGCTCCCAGCCGTAACCCCACTTCATGCCGTTGTCGATCGCCTCGATGGACTCCGTGATCTCCGGGATCCGGCGCGCGGCATACGCGAGGCTGCGCGACAGCACGGTCCACGCGAAGTCGCCGACGGGGCCGGGGGTCGCGACGAGCTTCTTCACGCGCTCGCGCGGGTCCTCGATCTTCGCGACGCTCTTGGTCGCCTTTGCGATCTCGGGATCGCCGCCCTTGGCCCGGTACTCGCCGGTCTTCGGGTCGAGGGTCATCAGACCGTCGCCGGTCTTCTTGTAGAAGCCACCCTTGGTCTTGTCACCGAGGATGCCCTTCTCGATCATCGCCGTGATGTACGCCGGCGTCTTGAAGACGTCGCGGTCCTCGTCGGTGGTCAGCGTGGTGTAGCAGTTCGAAGCGACGTGCCCCACGGTGTCGAGGCCGACGACATCGGCGGTGCGGAACGTCGCGCTCTTCGGGTGCGCCATCGCGATGCCGGTGATCGAATCGACGTCCTCGGGGGTGAGGCCCTTCTCGAGCATCAGATGGATGGTCGTCATCATCGACTGCAGGCCGATGCGATTGCCGATGAAGTTCGGCGTGTCCTTGCCCCACACGATGCCCTTGCCGAGGATCTCGCGGCCGAAGGTCTCGACGCGCTGCTTGGCCTCGGCCGACGTGTCTGGACCCGCGACGAGCTCGAGGAGCTTCATGTAGCGAGGCGGGTTGAAGAAGTGGGTGATCATGAAGTTCTTTTTGAACTGATCACTGCGGCCGGCGACCATGTCGACGATCCGCAAGCCCGACGTGTTCGAGGCGACGATCGTGTCCGGATCATTCAGCTTCTCGAGCCGCTCGAACAGCGCCTGCTTGATGTCGAGGCGTTCGATGATCGCCTCGATGATCAGATCGCAGTCCTTGATCTTCTCGAGGTCGTCCTCGAGGTTGCCGGTCTGGATCAAGATCGCGTTGCGCGAGTGCATGAACGCCGCGGGCTTCGACTTCTTGAGCTTGTCGAGCGCTCCGTCGGCGAAGGCATTGCGAGGGCCGCCTTTGGGCGGAACGATATCGAGGAGCACGACGGGGATGCCGGCGTTTGCGCAATGGGCGGCGATTCCGCTGCCCATCACGCCTGCTCCGAGCACGGCGACGCGACGGATCGGGGCTGTCATGGGGCGGACCATAGCGCAGCCGGCTCAGAACGGGATAGGGTCGAGCCGGGAGCCACGCATGAACAAGACGGTTGGTGTGTTGATCAGTGTACTCGCGACGACCACGTCGTCCGCCGGGCCCATCGAGATGAACGGCGGCCAGGAGATCCATAGTGTGCATCGCTATCAGTTCGACGGGTCGCACAAGCTGGTGAACACCACGGACACCTTTCATTGCGGCGCGGTGCCGGCGCGGGCGTTCAAGTAGATGGCGATCCGCTGCGCGAAGTGCGGCCGCGAGGTCGACGGAGCCCCCGCACCGGGGACGCCATGCCCGACGTGTGGTGCGCAGCTCGTGCCCGACGCGCCGCTCGAGGTCGACCCGGTGTGGGCTGCCGAGCGCTCCGCGAAGCAGGCCGCTGCCGCAGCGCCGGTCGCGAAGAAAGGGAAGGGCAGCCTCGTGGTGGTGATCGCCCTGTTCGTGATGGTCGGGGTGTTCATCGTGATGATCCTCCAGCGCCAGCCGTCCGCGAAGGGCATCGAGGTGCCCGACGGGATCGAGCTGACCATCACGGCCCCGAGGCCGGTGTTCGTGACGATCGACGGTGCCAGGGCGGGCAAGACCCCGCTCTCGATCAAGCTCGAGGGCAGCTCGCGCACCCTCCGGATCGAGGGGAATGGCGTGACCAAGGAAATCCGCGCTGATCGCGATCAGGTTGTCAACCTGGCCAGATGATCCGGAGGTGATCCGGACTCCGTCAGACGTGTGACCGAAAACTGGCGCTCGATCCACGAGCTAGGCAGGCTCGGTTCATTGATGCAGTCCCCTCCCGGTGTTGCCGCGCCAGCGCGCTGCGTACCGTGCGTACGTTTGTTTGCCGACACCCTGTTCGTCGACGATGGCAGCCGCCACGGCGACGAGGTGCGAACTGCCATGGTGCGGCTCGACTTCGACTACCAGGGCCGCAAGGTCCGGTCGAGCGATCCGCGCCTCGGTGGCCGTGACCGAGATGCCGAGCTGGCCGCCTGCCGGGTCCTCGAGGGCCTCGGTGCGATCGAGCTCGCGCACCTCGACGACTGCGCGGTGTCGCCGGGTGCCGGAATCGATTACGTGCTCGCGGTCGATGCCGACGTCCATGCGCTGTGTGCGTTCGGCGCGCATGCCATCCCCCAGCTCCGTGCGCTCGGCTGGCGGGTCGAGGTCGACCCCGACTATCCGTGGCAGGTGATCGGGACCGAGATCCCGCTCTACGCCTCGGCGCTCCCCGATCCCGAGCGTCCGGACTGGTTCGGGCTCGAGCTCGGCGTCGAGATCGACGGTCACCGCATCGATCTCTTGCCCGCACTCCTCGAGCTGCTCGACGGCGCCGGCGATCTGTCGTCGCTGACCCGCTCGGCGCGCCGCTGCATCGCGGTCCGTGTCGACGAGACGCGCTGGCTGCCGGTGCCGCCGGCCCGCCTCAAGCTGCTGTCCAAGGTGCTCGTCGAGCTCTATCGCAATGGACCCAAGGCGGGCGCTCCGTCGATCCGCGCACCGCTGATCGCCGAGCTGTGCGCCACGCTCCATGATGGATCGCGCCCGCTGCGCTGGGTCGGCGACACCAAGCTGCGCGAGCAGGCCTACGCGATCGCGATGGGCCCGCGCACGCAGGCGCAGGTCGTGGCACCCGCCGGGCTGCGCGCCGATCTGCGCCCATACCAGCGCGAAGGCGTGGCGTGGCTCCAGCACCTGCGCTCGCACTCCGCGAGCGGAATCCTCGCCGACGATATGGGCCTCGGCAAGACGCTGCAGACGATCGCTCACATCTTGATCGAGAAGGAGCAGGGCCGGCTCGATCGCCCCGCCATGATCGTCACGCTCACGAGCCTCGTCGGCAACTGGCAGCGCGAGCTCGAGCGGTTTGCACCGACGCTGACCGTCGCCGTACACCACGGCCCGGACCGCAAGGAGCGGATGGACAAGCTGGCGACCCACGATGTCGTGATCACCACGTATCCGATGGTCGCTCGCGACCGCGACGAGCTCGCCGCGATTCCGCTCCACCTGCTCGTGCTCGACGAGGCGCACGCGATCAAGAACCACGATGCGCAGGCGGCCGAGGCCTCGCGCAAGCTCGACGCACGCAACCGCGTCTGTCTGTCGGGAACGCCGATCGAGAACCACCTCGGCGAGCTGTGGTCGCTGTTCGACTTCCTGATGCCGGGCCTGCTCGGTGCGCGCGACGAGTTCCACGTCAACTTCCGCCAGCCGATCGAACAGCTCGGCGATCGGAAGCGCCTCGAGAGCCTGCGCGACTGCGTCCGCCCGTACATCCTGCGCCGCACCAAGGACGCAGTCGCGCCGGAGCTCCCTGCGAAGACAATGCTGATCCGCTCCGTCGAGCTGAGTGGTCCGCAGCGCGAGCTCTACGAGAGCATCCGCGTCTCCGCACACGCCGATGTTCGCAAGCACATCAAGCAGCGCGGGATGGCCGGCTCGACCATCGCGATCCTCGACGCGCTCCTCAAGCTGCGTCAGGT
>JAYUYE010000560.1:0-9838 GCA_043752985.1 Myxococcales bacterium | reverse complement strand
GCGATCTGCGGGTCAACGCGATGGCGTACGACCCGGAGAGCGATCAGCTGATCGATCCGTACGCGGGCCGCGTCGACATCGACGAGAAGAAGCTGCGGGCGGTGGGGCCGACCGGCGACGTCTACGCCGACGCGGTCGCGCGGTTCACCGAGGACGGCCTGCGCGTGATGCGCGCGGTGCGGTTCGCAGCGGTGCTCGAGTTCGAGCTCGATCCCGAAACCGAGCGCGGCATCGTACCGGCGTTGCCGTCGCTCGCGAAGGTCAGCAAGGAGCGAATCTCCGATGAGCTCCACAAGCTCCTCGCGACACGGCAGCCCTCGCGCGCGCTCGCAATCGCAGAGCGCACCGGCATCATCGCACTGATCTTGCCGAAGCTCGCCGCGGGACTCGACGCGTGGGGGGAGCCGCGGGGAGGCCGCGCCGTCGCGGTGAGCGAGTGGCTGGCGCGTGTCGATCGCGCCGCGTACGAGGCCGATCACGCGAAGCTCGGCGTGAAGGAGCGCGCGGCCGTGGTCCTGGCGGCATTGCTCGTCGAGCTCGGCGCGCCCGCGTTCGATCCGCGCCGTCGCGATGGCCTCGTATTCGAGCACAGCGACCTGCTGCTGCGCGCGCTCAAGTTCTCGAACCTGGAGGCACACGCCGCGGCGCACCTCGCGAGCATCGCGCGCGCCGCGGAAGTGTCCGACCTGACTGCGCCCGAGGTGCGCAAGCTGTTCGCGGCGGTCGGACGCGAGCATGCGACGGTCGCGCCGGTGTTGTGGCGTGCCCTGGCGGCTGCGCACTCGCGCGTGATCGCCGAGGCCGAGCAAATCCTGCGCGAGCGTCATCCCCTCACAGCCAAGGACCTCGCGGTCACCGGCAAGGATCTCATCGACGCGCTCGCGCAGCCGCCAGGCCCGGCGATCGGTCGGATCCTCGCCATCCTGTTGACCCGCGTGATCGACGATCCTCGCATCAACACGCGCGAGCAGCTGCTCGAGCTCGCCCAGCAGGCCGAGCTCGGGGGCACGCTTTGACGCTCGCCCGCGACGAGAAGATCGGCCTCGGCGTCGCAGCGGTCGTCGCTGCCGTTGCACTCGCGACGTTCGGGTACAGGCATACCTGGTCGAGCGCGCCCGCTGCGCCGGAGCCGCCACCGCTCCCTGCGGCCGCCAACGATCAGGAGGCGCGCACGGAGTACGCGATCGAGCTCGCGGAGGCGTTCGTCGTCGACAATAACGTCGCCGAGATCGCCGCCAGCGGCACCACGCTCCGCATCAAGTGGGAGATGTGCTCGAAGCAGATGCTGCAGCGCCTGCTCCACGACGATCAAAATCTGCAGGTGAAGAACATCCGCGCCGCGAGCGGAATCTCGGTGAAGCGCCTCAGGTCGCACGGCTTCAAGCGCATCGAGTGTGACGACGGCCGCAAGAACCTCGAGCCGGCCGCGCTGAAGCTCTAACCGAGGATCGCGAACGCATCGACGACGAGCGTGCGCGCGCCGCGACCACCCACGACGACGCGCGGCAGATCGAGGCGAGAGATCCGGCCGTCGAGATCGACGACGAGGTGCGAGACGCGGCGCAAGAGGTTCGCGAGGCCCGCACGATCAGGCTCGGGATCGCCGGCGCGCGACGCCACGACCTGCCGCGCGAGGCTCTGGGCGTCGATCAGGCGCAGCGGCGCCGGAGCCGCGGCGATCTGCGTTGCACCCGGCGTGTCGAGCACGACCGTCCAGCCGAGCGCCGGGAGCTCGAGCAGCGAGACGGTGACCTCGCGTCCGGACGGCGGCGTCTCGCGAACGATCACGGCGGCGCCCTCCGAGGTCGGCTTGTTCGCGGCTGTCAGCACGGCGGTGAAGGCGTGCCGCACGAGCGCATCGCTGGTCACGCCGCGCTCGATCGGGCAGCCCGCGGGCTCGGTCGGTAGATCGTGCCCCCACGGCTTGAGCTCGACGGGATAGCCCGCCCGTCGGGCGAGCTTGACCGCGGCCGACGGCGTGGTGGCGACTGCCTGGCGCGTGATCGGCACGCCGTACGCGGCGAGCAGCACCTTGGTCTCGTGATCGCCGAGCCGACCATCGCCGAGCTTCGCGAGCTGACGGCGGAGTCGGTCGTCGTCGATCGCGAGCTCGGCGGATGCGGAGCTCGGTGCGGGACCGAGGCCCACGGCGATCCGCTCGGCCGCGCGCCCGAGGATCGCGACTGCACCGAGTGCCGCGCGTGCGCCATAGAGGACGATCGAATCACCGGCGAGCTCGCCGCGCGCCGCGACGGGCACGTGCAGGCCCGGAGTCGATGCGCGTGGTGCACCGAGCGCTGGATCGTAGAGCACGACGTCGGTCGGCTCGTCGCCGCCGATCACCGGCGGACGCGTGCCCATCAGATCCGCATCACTCGTGAGCTGCAGGGCCTGCGCCTCGAGCCACGACCCAGGCGGCGCGACCACCGCTGCCTTGGGACCGGGCGGCATACCGAATCGCACCAGCATCACGACGGCCTCGAGCCAGGCATCGACATCGTGGGCGAGGGCGGCGCCCTGGGCGCGAAGATAGGCGAGGGCGGCTGCGCGCTCGATGGCTGCGCGGCCTGCGCCGCGTGGCGACGGTGCGAGCAGACACACCGGACGGCCCGCCACGGCGGCGCGCGCGCAGGCGGCGCCGAGCTCGACGGCAGCTGCACCCCCCGGCGCGGTGTCGAGCGCCCACGCGATCACGTCGTCGGCGTTCGGCGTCTCCGCGGCGCGAGCCTCGATGCCACGGGCGCGCAGCGCGGCGATCGCCGTGGCGCCGAGCTGTGCGGGGGCGATCACCTGGACGCGAGGCGCGGTGACGGCGCGCATCGCTGGCGACGTCATCAGCCGCTCCTCGTCTTCGCACTACGCGGGACGACGTGAACGGCGAGGTGCTCGCCGACACGCTCGAGCGTATGGCGTGGGTGCTGGCCCGCGCGCGGCGGCAGTGAGCGATGACCGACCACGATCGGATCGAGACCGATCGCGGTGAGGTCGAGCCGCTTCATCGATGCCGATGGTGTCGGAGTCGGGTATTCGTCGATCGCCGGGCCAGCGATCCGCAGGCCGATCACCGCGGAGCCGCGAACCCGGATCGTCTGCAGTGCATTGCCGGCGGCGCGACTCGCGTGAATCGTGGTTCCGTCGGGTGCGAGCGAGACCACGTGCGTGAGCTGCGCGAACTCGAGGAGCTCCGCGATCGCGGCGACCTCGGGGAACCGCTCGGGCCGGCTCGCTTCGTCGACGAGGATCGTGGTCGCGCCGAGGTGCTTCGCGGCCGCAGCGACGATCTGGGCCCAGCCGAGATAGTCCAGCTTCAGATCGGTGATGACCCCGGCGCTCGCGAGGCCGGCGCGGCTAGCGCGATCGGCGGCGAGATCGAGCCACGTCGGCTCACCGGCCGCGATCGCGACGGGCGGCGGCTTGCGGGGTTCGGCCTGCGCGAACTTCGCGGCGGCGGACAGCGCACCGTCGAGCCAGCGGATCGTTCGCGCGGGCGCAGCGCTACCGAGCCAGATCGCGACCGTCACGTGCCCCCCAGCACGCGGCATAGATCCGCGATGCTCTCCGCGACCGGACCGATCAGCGCGCCGTCGACGCCTTTACCGCCGACGGTGCCGATCCGGACCAAGCTGCTCGCACCTGCGAGTTCGACCGAGACCGCGCCGATCGCCACGCAGACATCGGGCGCGAGCGCGGCGCCGCGGTCGATCACGCCGCCGGCCACCACGGCACCCGCGCGCGCCGCGACCGAGCTACCGACGAGCGGAGCACCGAGGAGCGCAGCGAGGCGTCCAGCGTCGCGGACGATCGATGCATCCGTGGCGACGTCATCGCCGATCGCGACGATCGCGCCGCGCGTGTGTGCGACCTCGGCCGGCGCGCTGCCGACGAGCTCGATCCGCAGATCCGCGGAGCCAGGCGCGCCGAGCACGACGACGTCGACATCCTCCCCGCCGCGCATCAGCGGATGAATGCCGCCGATCAGCGCGACCGCTGCACCGGTATCGCTGGCACGCACGTAACCGCCGTCGCGATCGCGAAGCTCGATCTCTTCACCGCCGAGGATCCGTGCACGCATCAACAAGCGCGCGCCGATCTTCGCGCCGGTGCGCGGACCGAGCTCGGCCGCCGACGGGCTGTCTGCACCGAACAGCACGAGCCGTGGCCGCAGATGATCGATGATGGTTCCCCACGCACCGCCGACCGCGCTCCACAGGGGAGCGACCGGGGTATCCGTCACCGCGATGACGATCTTGTCGGCGCCCGCGCGCGCGAGGCTCGACTGGATCGCGCCGACACCTGGCAGCTTCGAGGCGGTCGAGATCTTGCCAGTCGTCTCGGGGGCCGCGCACTGGTGCGGATCCTGGAGCACGAGCGCCGCGTACAGGGTCGCGCCCCAGGACGAGGCGACCGCGCGGCCGGCCGCGAGGGCAGCGATCGAGGACGGGTGCGGGCGCTCGCCGTCGAGATCGATATGGACCAGGACGGCTCCCACGTCCGCCGACGCTAGCGTGCGACGGGAGCCCCGGTCAACAATTCCGTTGTGTTACCAGAGCTTGGGGCAGCGTGCAGCGCCGGAGCTCGACGGAGCGCGCTCGCACCGGTTGCCCGTGACTTCGAGCTCCCAGTTGTGTCGGGCGCAGACCAGAAGCTCACCGTCGACGAATCCATCGGAGATTCGCCCGCCGTCGTGCGGACACTCGTCGACGACGACGACCAGCTTGCCGCTACCGAGGCGCGCGACGGCGACCTCAACGGCGCCATCGCGGGCGCGGACCATTTCGCCGACGTGGACCTCGACGTCGCGCACGTCAGGCACCCCGTCGTCGGGGTCATACCCGAGCTCGTAGACGAGCTGTGCGCTGGCCGGTCCCATCCCCCGAACCTAGAGGGGCCGTCTGACAGTCGCGGGAACGGGCTAGCCGCGGGCCTGCTGGCGCAGGCAGTGGTCGATCAGGACGAGGGCCATCATCGCCTCGACGATCGGGACCGCTCGCGGAAGCACGCAGGGATCGTGGCGCCCCCTGGGCTCGAGGACGGCCGGGTTGCCCTCGGGATCAACGGTTTCCTGCGGCTGCATGATCGTCGCCGTCGGCTTGAATGCGATCCGGAGCGTGACCGACTCGCCGTTCGAGATCCCGCCCTGGATCCCGCCGGAGCGGTTGGTCTTGGTTCCGATCACGCCGTCAGGGCGGCGCTCGAACAGATCGTTGTGCTCGCTGCCGGTCATCAACGTCCCGGCGAAGCCCGAGCCGATCTCGACGCCCTTCACCGCGGGGAGGCTCATCATCGCTTTTGCGAGATCTGCGTCGAGCTTGTCGAACACGGGCTCGCCCCAGCCCGCGGGTACGCCGCGCGCGACGGCGCGGATCACGCCGCCCACGGAGTTGCCGGCCTTGCGCGCCTGCTCGACGCGCTCGATCATCTTTGCGGCGGTCGCCGTGTCGGGGCAGCGGATGTCATTGACGTCGACGGCCGCGCGCGTGACGACCTGATCGTCGACGGTGGCGGCGATCCCGGAGACTTCGTCGGTCCACGCGACGATCTCGATTCCACGCTGCGCGAGGAGCTGCTGCGCCACGGCACCCGCGGCGACCCGGCCCGCCGTCTCGCGTGCGCTGGCGCGACCCCCGCCGGCGATTGCGCGAATCCCATACTTCGCGTCGTACGTGTAATCCGCATGGCTCGGGCGGTACGCGCGCGCGTTGCCCGCGTAATCCTTGCTCCGTGCGTCCTGGTTGCGGATCAGCATCGCGATCGGTGTACCGAGCGTCTGGCCGTCGAGGACCCCCGAGAGGATCTCGACCTGATCGGCCTCTTTTCGCTGGGTGACCAGGCGGCTCTGGCCGGGGCGCCGGCGGTCGAGCTCGGCCTGGATCTGGGCCACGTCGAGGGCAACCCGGGCCGGGCAGCCATCGATGACCACCCCGAGCCCAGGCCCGTGGGACTCCCCGAAGGTCGTGATGCGAAACAGGACCCCGAAGCTGCTACCCATCGAGTGAAGGATACGCGATTCGAGGGGGGATGTAGGTTTGCGGGCCCGCCCCATGACGAGGTACGCTCCGCGCGCTGATGGTCGATGCGGATCGCCGTCCCACGGCTCAAGAAATCGAGGAGTTGATCGATCTGGTTCGCCGCGATCCTGGATCGCCGGCATTCATCGATCTCGGGGAGGCATACCTTGCGCTCGGCCGACCGCGCGATGCCGTAGGTGTTGGCAACCTCGGTCTCGAGGCGTCGCCCGATAGTCTCGAGGGTCGCGTGATGCTCGCCCGCGCGCACGCGGCGATGCACCAGTGGAAGGAAGCGCAGGGCGAGCTGCTCCGCGTCGTCAAGATCGATCGCTCGAACCGCCAGGGCTTTGCGCTGCTCGGAGAGGTGTTGCTTCGCCGCAGTGACTTCGAGCGCGCGGTGCCGGTGCTCCAGCACGCGCAAAATCTCGATCCGACGAGTCCGCTGATCCTGTCGATGCTCAAGCGCGCACGCGCCGGGCAGACGCTCGATGCGCCTCCACCGATTCCGACGCCGGTGCCGCCACGCGGCGAGACCGACAATCGTCAGGACCTGCAGCGCTCGCGACCGCCAGCCGCTCCGTCGCGTCAGCCGCCACCGATGGCGCCACAGATGGCGCCGCATCAGGTGCCGACCGCCGCGCCGCAGATGCGGACGATGGCGATCTCGCCCGCCGCCGAACTGGTGACCCACGACGAGCCTGCGATCCCGAGGGCCCCGGCTCCGATGCCGCCGTCGCGCGCGCCCAAGCTGACCGCTCCGCCGCCGCTGAGCATCGAGGGCGTTCGCCCGCGTCTCGTCTCGAAGGAGAAGCCGACGAACGCCGCTTCGGCTGCGCTTCGGCAGTCCGCTGCGGTCGGCGAGAGCTACCTCAATGATCTGCTGACCGGTGGCCTGCTCGACGTCGCCGGCGTCCGCGTTCCCGATCAGGACTTCGATCTCCGTCCCGAGCGGCGGTGGGGACGGTCGACGCGGCGCGCGTTCATCTTCCTGTTCGTCATCCTGGTGCTCGGCATCGGCGGTGGTGGCACCTGGTACTGGTGGAGCGAGAAGCAGAAGTCCGAGGCGGTCGCCCGCCTGCAGAAAGAATCGAAGCAGGCGATCGGCGCCGGTGACTTCGAAGGTCTCGAGGCCAGTCTCAAGAAACTCTCCGACGCGCTCGAGAAGGACAGCACCAACATCCTGACGTTCGCGTATGTCGCAGAGACCGCCGGAATCGAGTCGCTGCTCTACGGCACCGACCGAGATCGCGTCGACAAGGCGTTCAAGGCGGTCGGCAAGGACATCGGTCCGGGTGAGCCGGGCGCCCGCGAGCTCGTGATCGGCAAGGCCGCGGTCGAGCTATCGCGGCTCGGCTCGTCCGACGGTGATGCAGGCGCGGTAGCAGCCGCGGGCAAGTCGACGCTCGCCGAGGTCACGAAGAGCCTCGAGGACTATCTCGCGAAGAATCCGACGGACAAGTGGGCCCTCTGGCTCAAGGGCCGCGCGCAGCTCGCCGGTGGAGAGCGCAAGGCAGCGCGCGCGTCGCTCAAGGCAGCAGCCGAAGGCGATGACGGCCTGATCGTCGCGATGATCGATCACGCGGACCTGCTGGTCGACGACGGCTCGCTCGACGACGCGATCAAGCTGTTCGACAAGGCGACCGCCGCGTCCAAGGATCATCCGCTCGCCGTCGCCGGCCGCTCGCTCGGTCGCGCCGAGGCCTCCGTCCAGGTCAACGATGCGATCGACGAGCTGAGCGTCAAGCTCGACAAGAACCTCGGGCCACGCGTCGCTTCGTATCGAAACCTCGCTCTCTCGCTCGCGAACTCGGGCATCGAGGACTACCCCAAGGCGATGAAGTCCCTGCGCGAGGCGGCCGCACTCAAGCCGCCGAACGAGGCGCGGTTCTGGGCGCGCATCGCGTGGGCGTACTACACGACGGGCAACCTCGCGGAGACCGCCAAGGCGCGCGCGAAGATCGCCTGGTACGGGAAGTCGAAGGCCGAGGACGATCCCACGGTGATGCTCGTCGATGCAGGGCTCTTGCTCGCCTCGGGCCTGCCCGAGAAGGCGCTCGATCTCGCCTCGAAGATCGAAGGTGTTCGTCCGCGACTCCTCCGCGTCAACGCGCTACTCGACCTCGGCAAGGCGAAGGAAGCACTCGGCGAGGCTGAGGAAGTGCTCAAGATGGCGCCCGAGAACGTCGAGGCGGAGATCCTTCGCGAGCAGGCGCGGATCATCAACGGGCCCGAAAAAGAGCGCACCGAAGCGATCGCCGAGCTCGAGAAGCTGGCGCGCCGCTCGAAGAGCAAGCTCGGTCGCCATGCGCTCGGTGTTGCACTGCTCGCCACCGGCAACGTCAAGGATGCCCAGGTCCAGCTCGAGCAGGCGATCGCGCAGATCACCGAGAGCGAGCCAAACCCCGTCGCGTATCGCACGCGCACCGCACTCGCCGAGCTGCTGCTCGGTGCGAACGACATCCCGGGTGCCGGCAAGCAGCTCGACGAGGCGCTGACCGCGAACTCCGGATACTTCCCGACGCTCGGCCTACAGGCGAAGGTCGTGCTTCGCAACGGCGACCCAGATCGGGCGCTCGATCTGCTCAACCCGATCTTTCAGGAGGCCGCGGCGATCACGCCGAGTCTCCAGCTCACGCTCGCCGAGGCACTGATTGTCAGCAAGAAGAGCACGGCCAAGCAGAAGGCGCAGGCCAAAGAGATCCTGCTCGCGATCAAGGACAAGCAGCCCGCGGCCGAGGTCAGCCGGGTCGCCGCGCTCCTCGATCCCAAGCTGCCGAAGGAGATGGGCCTGCCCGAAGGAAGCGAAGAGGCGCCGACGCCCAAGCCCGTGGCGAAGCCGCTTCCGAAGAAGCGCGGCCGCCGGTGATGCGCGCGCTGCTGCTGGTGCTGGTGCTGGTCGCCTGCGCCAAGGACGCGCCGGTCGACGCCAAGGCCGACTCGAAGGCGGCAGCGACGCAGGCGCACGAGAACGCGCACGCGCCCGCTGTCGCGACGCCGCGTCCGCGCCCCGCCCAGCTCGCGCAGGTCACGATCAAGGCACTCGGCATGTACTGCGAGGAGACCTGCCCGATGAAGGTGCGGATGGCGCTCGCCGATCTGCCCGCGGTCTACGAGCTCGGCTTCGACCTCGCGAACGAGAGCATCTTCGTCTCGTACGATGCGACCCTGGGGACGGCGAAGGACGTCACCAGGCCGATGCTCGTCGCGATCAAGTCCGCGGGCTTCGACCCGTGGCTCGCGAAGGAAACCTGGCCCGATGGTGCGAGTGCCAGCGTCCAGATCGTCCCGCGTAGTTAGTCCAGCAGGCCGTCGAGCGAGCCCTGGCCCTCGCGGATCACGGTGATCGTGTCGCCATCGACCTCGATCACGGTGCTCGGAGCGCCTTCCGTCTGCGGCGCGTCGATGACGAGGTCGATGTGCTTGCCGAACGCCTCGAGGATCTCCTCGGCGTCGCGGCAGGGCGCGTGATCCTCGCCGACGACCGCGCTCGTCGTGAGGAGCGGACGCCCGAGGCCACGCGCGAGCGCCTGCGCGATCGGGTGGCTGGTGATCCGGATGCCGACGGTGCGGCGCTTGTCATGGGTGAGCGTGCGCGGGACCTCGTGGGTCGCGGGAACGACGAGCGTGTACGGTCCGGGGAAGATTCGCTGCGCGAGGCGGAACGCGGTCTGCGAGAACTGGCCGTAGGCCGAGGCGGTGGAGAGATCCGGGCAGATCAGCGCGAGCCGCTGCTTCTTGTGCATGTTCTTCGCGCGATAGATGCGCTCGATTGCGTCCCGCGCTTCGATCGCGCAGCCGAGTGCGTAGATCGAATCGGTGGGGTAAGCGAC
>JAYUYE010000559.1:0-1504 GCA_043752985.1 Myxococcales bacterium | reverse complement strand
CGATGTCGCGGCGATCGATCACGCCGTCGCCGTTGTTGTCGGTCGTGTCGGGGACGCCGTCGTCGTCGAAGTCCGCGGCTTCGGGATACGCGAGCCCGGCCTCGACGACGAGGAAGTCATCGTGAGAGATGAGGTCCGCGAGCGGCAGCGTTGCCTGGTAGCGGAGTGTGCCAAGCGTGCCGAATGGATCCGATGGGTGCATCAGCTGCCCGCCCGATGCGATCACGATCGTGCCGGCGGAGGTCACGATCCGGACCTCGTCGACCGGAACCCACGGCGGCGCGTGCACGGTGATCGCGACGACGTCGCCAGCGCGCACACGGTACGGCGCCAGCCCGAGCCCGCGGCGAGGCCCGGCGGGCGGCCCGACCTCGACGGTGATCATGATCCCGTTGCCCGCGACCAGGCGGCCGTCGCGGATCGCATCGTTGAGGACATCTGCATCGAACGCCGCGGCGGTCGTGCGGGCATCGACCCAGTTCCGGGCCCATCCGAGCTGCGAATCGGTCATGCCGTGCGAGTCGCTATTGCCGGTGCCCGCGGCGATCACCCCCTGCGCGAGCAGCGAGAACCACACGACGCGCGCCTTCTGCAGCTCGACCTGGTCGGAGCCGTTGAGGATCTCGATCGTGGTCCAGTCCGCGTTGCGGTGCTTGCCGCCGGGCGTGTCGAGCAGCACCGGGTTGTTCGTGGACGGGTCATCGATCGCACGCCGCGGGTCGAACTTGATCGCGCGCAGGTAACCGAGGTCGCGGCCGAACAGCGGTTCGTCCCACGGGTGGTTCATCTGCATCACGCCATGCGGGCCGACGAGCGCCTCCATCCGATCGAACAGCTCGCCGGGCTCGAGTCGTTCGCCCGAGGGTGCACCTGCACGCGATGCACTCGGCACCCGGCGCAGCGGCCAGAAGTTGAAGTGACCGATCACGCGCGGCACGTCCTCGCCGGGCACATCGAGCCACGGAATCACCTGCGTGGTCTCGAGCCCACCCATCACCGCGATCTGCTGGTCGAGCCCGAGTGCAGCGACCGTTGCGCTGTAGTCGCCGATCGCATCGTGATCGGTCGCCGCGATCACCTGGACGCCGGCCGCGGCGAACGAGCGCACGCGATCTTCGTCGGGAAACCCGGAGTCGAAGCTCGCGCGACCGTGCACGTGGAGATCCACGGACAGCCAGCCCGGCGGCGCGACGACGAGCCGCGCGAGCGAGAACGCAACCGGCTCGACCTCTCCCGCCACGAGCTCGATCTCCGCCATCGCGATCGTGTGCTCGGGTCCCGCGCTCGCGAAGACCTGGTAGCGCCCGGCCGGAACCTCGAGCTCGGTTCCTGCCGGCGCGACGAGCACCTGGTTGCACGCCGGCGATGCGCCATGCGGCGGTCCGAGCCACGGCGAGCATTCGACCTGTCGACCATGAAAGGTCCCGGTGACCGCGGCGCGCGTCGCGTCATCGGCGGGGTGGAATGCGACGAGCGCGTGGATTGGCTCCGCACCGCGTGTCAC